>JALHTV010000096.1 GCA_022866005.1 Phycisphaerae bacterium | reverse complement strand
GGCTAGCAGCAGCGTGACCGCGGCAGCCAGGGCGATGACCACGGCCGCCCCGAAGCCCTGCGTGATGACCACCGCGACGCACGCCCCGATCAGCGCCGCGGCCGGAACGAAGGTCTTGAGGAATGCCCGCTTGTCGGTGCCGGACCGGGCCAGCCATGTGGCCAGAAAGACCACCAGGGCGATCTTGATCAGCTCCGACGGCTGGAAGCCGATGGCGTACTGGGCCGGGCCCACGCGGAGCCAACGAGCGTGCCCACCGATGCTCTTGCCGATGCCCGGGACAAAGACCAGCAACCCGCAGACGATCGCCACCCCCAGCATCGCCGCCGGCACGACCGGCAGGCGCCGCCCCACGTCCAGGAGGCGATAGTCCACGCGCCACAGCGTGACCATCGTCAGCACCGCCAGGGCCGCGAAGATCGTGTGGCGGACGTCCGCTCGGGCGTACCAGGCGCCCGGCTCACGCACCGACGCCAGCGCGCTGTGCACCATCACCACCCCCAGCGCCAGCAGCGCCAGACTCGCGAGGATCAGCCCCTGGCCCACGGGGTTGCCCCGGAGCGGCAGATCGCCAGCCGGCTCAGACGTCCTTGCCATGTCGCGCCTCGTGTCCACCGAGCGCCTCGACGTCGACTTCCGTGTCTGCGTCTCATCGCATCTTCAGCGTCGCCAGCGCCAGCGCCGCAAAGATGAACCCGAGCACCCAGAACCGTATCACGACCTTGGACTCAGCCCAGCCGCCCAGGTGGAAGTGGTGGTGCACCGGGGCGCAGCGGAACAGCCGTCGGCCGGGCAGCCCCTTGGCCGGACGGGTAAATTTGAAATAGCCGATCTGAAGGATCACGCTGATCGCCTCCATCGCGAACACGCCACCGGCAATCAGCAGTACCAGCTCCTGCCGCGTGACCACCGCGATGTAGCCGAGCAACCCCCCCAGCGGCTGGGAGCCAGCGTCACCCATGAACACCTGGGCCGGGTGCGCGTTGTACCACAGGAATCCCACGCACGAGCCCAACACCGCGCCGCACAGGACGGTCATCTCCGCGGCCCCGGCGACCAGGGGCATGCGGAACAACCGCGCCCAGTCGGCCACGCCGGTGACCTCGGCGATGATCAGGAACACCAGCGCCACCGTCATCGTGCACCCGGCGGCCAGGCCGTCCATGCCGTCGGTGAGGTTCACGGCGTTGCAGGCCCCGACCAGCGTCACCACGGTGATGAGGATGTAGACCGACAGCGACAGGGCGATCGGCTGGGCCTTGAACGGAAAGTAAAACGTGTGCGCGGGATTCACGGGGCGACCGGCCTCGTCGATGATCCGGCTTTCCTTACCGTAGGTGTAGATGAAGATGGACAGGATCACCGCCAGCCCGATCTGGAAGAGCATCTTCTCCCACATCTTCAGCCCGTCGCGCGTGCCGGTGCCGGCGGCGTAGCGGAGCTTGATCCAGTCATCCGCCGCCCCCAGCCCGCCCAGCCACACCAGCGCCAGCAGCGCCATGCGGATGTACATGTTGCCCAGGTCGGCAAACAGCACCACCGCCGCGAACAGGGCCATGACGATGAGGACCCCGCCCATCGTGGGCGTGTTGGACTTGTGCTTGGTGAGCTGGTTGAGGTCGGCGTGGTCGAATTCGGGGCGGTCGCCCAGCTTGCGGCGAATGAGGAAGCGGATCATCTTGGGCGCCGCCAGCATCACCACCAGGAAACTCAAGATCCCCGCCCCGGCGACACGCAGCAGCAGCCCTTTGTAGCCCAACAGGTAGATCACCACGGCATCCTCATCCTCACCCGGGGCGCTCCGAGCTTGGCGGGCACGAGACGGCATCCGGAGCGGGGGCAAAGGCCGCGCGGATCGGCTCGATGAGCCGCTCCATGCCCACGGCCCGCGAGCCCTTGATCAGCACCGCGTCGCCCGGCCGCAGCAGCCGCGGCAGCCCATCGCCGCGCGCGGCGGCCTCGACCGTCTCGTACGTCACGGTCTGCAACCCGCCTTCGGCGGCGCCCACCGCGATATATCGTCCCAGCTCACCCACGCAGACGAGCAAATCGACCGCCCGCGCGGCAATCTCGGCGCCCGTAGCGGCGTGCAGGGCTGGCGCCTGCTCGCCCAACTCTCGCATGTCGCCCACGACCATCACCCGGCGGAGGGCCTTTTCCTCCGACAGCACCTCGGCCGCGGCGGCGACGCTGGCGGGGTTGGCGTTGTAGGCGTCGTTGATGACCGTGACGCCGCCCAGGGCCACCCGCTCCATCCGCATCGGCGCGCCGGTGAAGTCGGCCAGCGCCTCGGCGGCCTCGGGGGGGGCGATGCCGAAGTGATTGGCCACAGCCATCGCCGCCAGGGCGTTGACGGCGTTGTACCGTCCTGGCAGGGGCAGCGTCACCCACAGCCGCCCGTTGACCTCGAACCGCGCGACGTCGCCATAGCGGCTTTGTCGCGTCGGCGACTGCCCGCCGGCCGCGCCCGCCGGCGCCGTCGAGCCGAATGACTCATACCCCGTCAGGCGGAACTCCACACCATCGGCCGCCCCAAAGCGGACGCACTCGCCCTTGTACCGCCGCAGGACCTTGTCCAGCTCGGGGCTGTCGCAGGGCAACACGGCCAGGCCGTCCTTGGCCAGGTGGCGCAGGATGGCGGCCTTCTCGGCGGCCACCTTCGCCACGCTGCCGAGCTTCTCCAGGTGCGTCGGGCCAATGGAGGTGATGACGGCTACGTCGGGCTTGGCGATGGATGCAAGGGCCGCGATCTCACCCGGGGCGCTCGTGCCCAGCTCGCAGGCGACGTACGCGTCGGCTTCCCCGACGGCCAGAAGCGTCAGGGGCACCCCGATGAAGTTGTTGAAGCTCTTGGGACCGCACGAGCCGACCAGCCGCCGCGACAGGATGTGGTGAATCATCCCCTTCACCGTCGTCTTGCCGTTGGAGCCGGTGACGGCGATGACCTTGGCCCCGTGGCGGCGGCGGTGCCACCCGGCCAGGCGACCCACGGCGGCGACCGTGTCGTCCACGACGATCAGCCCGCCGGGAAAGAGCGCCGCGGCGCCGGTGGGCACGTCGGCCTTGGCCGAGACGACCGCGGCCACGCACCCTGCACCGCCGGCCTGGGGCAGGAAGGCGTGGCCGTCAAAGTGCTCACCGAGAATCGCCACGAACAGCTCGCCCGGCTTGGCGGTGCGCGTGTCGGTGGTGATGGCCGTGACCTTAACCCGCGGCAGAGACTTCGTGCCCCGGACCCACTGCCCGCCGGCAGACGTGCGGATTTGGCTTAGACCCAGCGGCC
>JALHTV010000095.1 GCA_022866005.1 Phycisphaerae bacterium | reverse complement strand
GCGGGCGTTGAGGCGCCGGGCGAGCACGCCGTCCAGGAAGTCCGACGCGGCCATGGCTGCGAAGATCACCGCCGCCGCGTACCGCGCATGCGGCCAGGTGCGCTGGTTGACCAGCAGGATCACGAACGGCGCCACCAGCAGCAGGCGGATGAGGCTGATGCGGTTGGGCCAGTTCAGATGCTTCCAGGGCTTGACCACGCTGAGGACCATAGGCTTTTCTCCCAGCCGGGGCAGACTATAATGACACGATGATACCGGCAGCGGCAGTTGCAGCCAACGGCATTCGAGGGAGGCAGCCCGCATGACCATCCGCAACCCGTATCGCGCCGGAAGTTTCTATGACGCCTCACCGGACGACTGCCGCCACCACGCCGAGGGGCTCATCGACCAAGCCACCGTGCCGGACACCCTGCCGAGCGTGCTGTTCGGGGGCATCGTGCCGCACGCGGGGTGGGTGTACTCCGGGCGCGTGGCCGCGACGACGTTCAAGGCCCTGGCCGCCCGCGGCGAGGTGGCCGCGTTCGTGCTGTTCGGGGCTGACCACTTCGGCACGGTCGACCAGGGCGAGGTCTTCTACCGCGGCACCTGGCGGACGCCGGTGGGCGACCTGGAGGTGGATGAGGAACTGGCCAAGGCGATCCTGGCCTCCTCCCCGGCCCTGCGCGCCAACCCCCAGGCCCACCAGCGCGAGCATTCCCTGGAGGTGCAACTGCCGATCATCAAGCTGCTGTGCTCGCAGGCCCGCATCGTGCCCATCGCCGTGCCGCCGACGGCCCTGGCGCTGGACGTCGGCAAGGCGGTGGGGGGCGTGCTCTCGGGGCGGCCGGACGTGTACGCCGTCGGCAGCACCGACCTGACGCACCACGGTGGGCACTTCCCCGCCCCCGGCGGCCGCGGGGCAACGGGCGCCAAGTGGACCGCCGCCAACGACCGCCGCATGATCGACCTGATGGAGGCCATGAGCGCAGAGAAGATCGTCCCCGAGGCCGACGCCCGCTCTAACGCCTGCGGGGCGGGTGCCATCGCCGCGACGGTCGCCGCCTGCCGCACGATGGGCGCCACCCGCGGCCTGTGCCTGAGCTACACCAACAGCTACGAGATCGTCCACGCCGGCTACCCCGCCGACCCCGACGACACCACCGTCGGCTACGCGTCGGTCGTCTTTGCGTAGGAAGGTCGGGGGAAGCCCCCTGCACCGCAGGGGGATACTCAGTGGTCGGCACCCCGCGCTAGTCGTTACGTTCGATGGCCAGGGCGGAGGAGTGGCCGGTGAGTTCCGCCAGGGCGATGTCCTCGTCGGTGAAGGGCTGCTCGCCCTTGCGGTAGAGCACGACCAGCCCGATCAGCTCACCGGGGGCGGGCATCAGCGGGATCGCCAGGATGCTCACCCCGGCCAGGTACTTCCGGATCGCCGGGTCGAACAGCTCGATCTGCTCGGCCGCCTCGAAGGTCATCACCCGCGGCTCCACCAGCGTCAGGTTCACGATGGGCTGGACGATGTGCTGGCAGAATTGCAGGCCGTCCGGCCGCGGGACGCCGAACCGCCCCACCACGCGCAGCTCGGCGTCGGCGTTGCAGACCATGGCCACGCCGAACACCCCGCCGCTGCGCCGCACGAACGCGCGGAACAGCTCCTTGAACACGTCGTCGTCGTTCTTGGCCCGCAGCAGGTGCGCCTGATATTCGATGAGCGTCTGCTGGAAGGAGAGGCGTTCGTGCTGCGCGCGCCAAGCGGCCTCGACGTCCACGGCGCTGGACTCCAGCTCTTGCTGGAGCTGCTTGCGCTTGCGGTTGGCCTGGTGGGCGAGGTGCCGCAGGCGGCGGTTCCGCCCGGTCAGGCGGCGGTGGTCGGCCTGGCGCGTGAGCTCCGCCCGGATGGTCTGTCGCAGGTGGTCCAGGTCCACCGGCTTGGTCATCATCTCCACGGGCCGGATGCGCGAGGCCTCGGTGAGCGCACGGGAATCGCTGTGGCCGGTGATCACGACCACGGGTACGTCGGCGCCGCGGGCGGAGCGCAACTGCTCTACGACGTCCGCCCCGTTGCCATCGCCCAACACCAAATCGGCCACCACCAGGTCTACCGGCCCGGCGGCCGCCAGCTCGATGGCCTCGGCGGCGCTCGCGGCCGAGCAGACCTCCAGGTCCGCCTGGCGGAGGGCGTCGGTCAGTACCTCTCGGACCGTCGGTTCGTCGTCGATGACCAGCACCCGCCAGGGCGGCTCCCCGGACGTGCGGTAGTTCCCCCGGGTCAGGGGGGTGTCAGCCCCGAGGGAGCCGGACGTGGAGCTGCGTGCCTTTCCCCGGCTGCGAGGCGATCCAGATTTTCCCGGCGTTGTTCTCGACATAGCGTCGCGCCTTGGGCAGGCCTAGGCCTTGGCGGCGTCCGGCCCGTTGCAGGGAGAAGAACGGCGTAAAGGCTCGCTCCATTGTCATGGCGTCCATGCCGGGGCCGTCGTCGCTGACGGTCAGCAGCACACTCTGGCCGTCGTCACCGCACCGTCCGGTCAGCCGCACGTGGGCCTGGCCCTCGGCGGCCGTGGCGGCGTTGGTGATCGCCTCCGCGACCACCCAGCGGATCTGGGCGACATCGGCCCAGGCAGCGGGCGCGCCCTCTCCAACCTCTATATCGACCTGTGCGGACGACGCTTGAGGATGGGTCGAAGAAGAAAACGCCTCCGCGGCGGATTTCAGAAGCTCGGCCAGCTCCACGGGTTGCGGCTGCGGCGGCGGGGGGGTGGCGATCTCCATCAGATCGGTGAGCGTGTCGCTGATCCGCTGGGCCTGGTCGGCGATGAGGGCCCAGGTCTTGCGCTCCTCGGCGGAGCCGGCCTTGTCGCGCATGAGCTGGGCGCGCCCGGAGATGACGGCCAGGGGGTTGTTCAGCTCGTGCGCCGCCCCGGCCGCCAGCTCCCCGATGGCCGACAGCGCCTGGGATTGGGCCAGCGCCTGCTGCGACGCGGCCAGGGCCGCCGATGCCCCGGCCAGTTGCTCGCTCAGCAGTATCGCGCGGCAGCGGCTCTGCACGATCGCCAAAGCCATGGCCGCGGCGCCCGTGACGGTCTCCTGCGTGCCCTCCGCTGACGCGGAGACGGCATCGGCAGGCAACAGCACGCCACCCACCCACCGCCCGGTGCAGACCAACGGCACGTGCCTGGAGACGGACGGGTCCAACCAGTCGGCCAGGTCCTGGGGATTGGCCAGGAGGGCTGCCAGCACTGCGGCCGCGTCGCCGGCCGGTGTCCCGGGCCCGGCGCTCCCTGCCTGAAGGGTCCGGCAGGGGGACCGTGCGCGCCCGTCGTGACGAAGGGCCTGGATGGTGCGACGTGTCTCGTCGATGGAATAGACCACGATCGCCCGATCGTCTGAGGGCGCCAGGCCGCACGCCCCGGCGAGCAATTCGGCGATCTGCTCCAGGGCCTGGGGGACGGAGGACTGCCCGCCGAGGGTCGCGGCAAAGGCGCCAAGCTGGTGGAAGGCGGCGGCCTGGGTGGTCGCAGCCGCGGCTTCGGTGTGCAGTTGCCGGTGGGCGGCGGTGAGCTGGGCGGCCAACTGCCGGATCGATCCTGGCCCGGCATCGGATGGGGCGATCCGCTGCTGGCGCTGCTCCAGGGCCTGCGGCACCTGTCGCAGCAGCTCCTGCAAGTCCGCCTCGGTCAGGCCCGCCGCCTCCGCGCGGTCCCGAACTGGCGGGTGGAAGAGGAAGTTGCCCGAGAAGCCCAATTGAAGTTGGCGGGCGACGGCGTCGGCCAGGCCTACCAGCTCGATCATGGCTGCGTCTGCGGCAGCCGGCGGGATCGCGCCGCGGGGCTGATGGTGCAGCCAGACGACCTCGACCAGCACCGCCGGCATCCGCCACAGTTCCGCCAGGCGCCGGCCGACGGTCGCGTGGTCGGCCCCGATGAGCCGGCGCTCGACGTCGCTGATGTCCCCCTGCGAGGATGCCGCCAGCCCCGCCGCGCGGCGGAAGCTCTTCGGCAGCGCCGCCACGAGCGCCAGCTTGCCCAAATCGTGCAGCAACCCGCACACGAAGGCCTGCTCCCCGTCCGCGCGGCCTAGATGCCCCGCAATCGCCTCCGCCGCGAGCGCCACCGCCAGGCTGTGGCGATGGAGCTGATGCAGGCTGAAGGGGTCTTCCTGGGGGCTGTCCTCCGCAGACGCACAGGCCGCCAGGAGCTCCAGGCGCACGACCTCGGTGCCGAGACGCTCCACCGCGGCTGGGACGGTGGCTGCCGGAAGCGTGCGGGACGCCGCCAGCCTCAGCACCCGCGCCGTCAGCGCCGGGTCGCAGCGGATGAGCTCCAGGAGTTCTGCCGGCAGGGCGCCGGTGCCCGTTGGCGCCCGTTGCATCGCCGCGAGCGCAACAGCAGCCACCGACGGGGGCAGCGCCAGCTCCGTCAAGTCGCGCAGCAGGGCGTCCAGTTGCGCCGACGTCAGGCGGCCGGCCGCCCAGGGATCATGTTGGGATTGCTCGGCCATGGGGGCACAGCCCGGAAATCCGCTCAGGCGTTCACCAGCTCGACGACCCGCTCGATGACCTTCTCGATGTTGAAGGGCTTCTTGATGAACTCATCAGCCCCAGCCTGCATCAAGCGGTCCACCTCGGCGGGGTTGACCATGCCGGAAATGATCAGGATGCGGATGTGCGACAGATTGGGGTTCTCGCGGATGGTCTTGCAGACCACGTTGCCGTTGATGTCCGGCAGCATGTAGTCCAGGACCACGATGTCGGGGCGGAACTGCTGGGTGAGCACGCCCGCATCGTAGCCGGTCTGGGCGGTGGCGACCTGGAAGCGCCCGTCGGCCTTGAGGGCGTCGGTGAACAGCTCGACCACCTCCGGATCGTCATCCACCACCAGGACGCGGATCTTGCCGTCCTCCAGCCCGTCCATGGGGATGTTGTGGTCCTTCATGAAGCGGACCAGCGCATCGTGGGGGATGCGGCGGAACTTGCTGCCCGGGACGCGGAAGCCCTGCAACTGCCCGCTGTCAAAGCACCGTATCACGGTCTGCTGGGACAGCTTGCAGATCTTCGCGGCCTCACCTGTGGTGTAGACGGCCTTTTGACGCACGGTAGGTCCTCCCAGTCTATTGGCAAAGCCAGCCGGATTGGCGCAAGCCGTTTTCCTGGATAGGCTTGGCGCTGCTTGCCATGTTTAAGCCCACAGAGGCTCTATCTTACCCAGACGTTATGCCTTGTCAGCCTTATACAGTTTAACATCCAGATGGGCGGATGGGAAGTCAAGCGGGCAGGTGGGCGCAAAAAAGCAGGCACGGCTCCTTCCGTGCCTGTGGCTATCCGGCCTTGGTGTGCCGGGTAACTAGCCTGGCCGTGTCTCGCTACAACTCGGTCAGCAGCTCGTTCAAGAGCTTGTCCAGCGCGATCTCAAGGCGCTCGGGCGTTTCGTAGATCCCCGCAGCGATCTCAGCCTTGATGCGCTGCACGAGGTCCACGCGGATATCGGGGATCTGCTGAACCATCGCCGCGAGCTTGGCGACCTGCGAGATCTCCACGACGTCCGATATCCCGGGCGGCGGAGCGGGGCTGGCACTGGGAGGGACGACCCCCGCGGGCTCGACCGGCTTGGGCGCCGCTGCGCCATGCACACCATCGACGTTGTGAATCATCTCGACCTCGCCTGCCCCGCCGCCCTGGCTGGCTGCGGGGCCTCAACGGGGCTAGGACCCAGGGCCGCTCGTCCCTGAACGAGCCCTGAACTCACCAGCATCCCGCCACATCTTCCTTAGTGTATTGTGCGCAGCCGCCGTCCTTGGGTGCGGCCGCACCGAGTGCTTCTCGTTGAATCAATCTCGACTTTCCTTGAGAAAAACCTTGATAGAATGCGGTTTTGGCCATCCTTGTAACCCCCGTTCTATACGCATGTTACACGTGACGCTGCCGAGGGGCACAGAAAGTGCCGTTTTTCTGCCTGTCAGGGGGCGCCGAAATCCTCACCATACTACCTACCTTCCCTGGATTAACGCCCGCTGGGCCCGCCGGACCGCTCCTTGGGCGTCTTGCGGGCGGCTCGGCGGGCCAGGTGGATGGCCAGGACGGTCAGGTCGGCTGGGGTGACGCCGCTGATCCGCAGCGCCTGGCCGAGGGTCCGCGGGCGGATGGCGGT
>JALHTV010000094.1 GCA_022866005.1 Phycisphaerae bacterium | reverse complement strand
CCCGGTCTTCGCGCGGGCACTGGCCGAGGCGGTCTCCGTCGGACGCCACGCCAGGGGAGGCGCCACCTTGGCGGCCAAGGCCCGCACCCAGCCAATCACCAGCACCGCGATACCCAAGGCTACGGCCAGCAGCAGCATCTCGGCCATGAGCAGGCGGAAGAGGCCCCCGTAATGGTCCTGCCGTAGCCACAGCAGCGTGCGGAACTCCGGCGACCGCAGGGCCACGGCGCCTGCCCCGAGCACCGCCACCAGGATCGTCCCGCAGGGCCTGGCGGAGAATGTCAGCAGCCCGCAGGCGATCGACAGGACCAGCAGCCCGGCCATGAACGTCGCGGCCCGGTCCAACCCACCGGTCGCCAGGAACGCCACCGCCATCCGCCCGTCGCTGGCGCGCACCAGCGGGTACAAGAGGAAGTACCCCGCGATCAGCGAGGCCACGACGGCCACCTGCACGGTGAGCTTCTCAAGCCAGTGGGACTGTCGCAGGGTCATGGCTCTCGACATGGGAAGCAAGGAACACTATCATTCCAATCTCCGCGGCGCTGCGGGCATGTTAGTGCTGGGACACTGCCGAGGCAAGCTATGAATGCCGTCGTTCAGCGGATCGTCGAGCGGGCCATCGCCGCCGGCAAGACCCTCCTGCTTCCCGAGGCGGAAGACCCTCGCGTGCTGCGGGCGGCGCGGGCGATTGCGGACCGTCGTTACGCCCGCGTCGTCCTGCTGGGCACCGAGCAGGAGGTGGGTCGCCTGGCCGGGCAGCACGGGGTGGACCTGAGCGGCGTCCAGATCGTCAACCCCTCGACCGATCCGAAGCGCCAGGAATACGTCAACACGCTCTACGAGCGGCGGCGGCACAAGGACCTCTCAGTCGCCGACGCCGAGAAGCTGCTGGCCCGGGCGGTCTACTACGGGGGCATGATGGTTGGCGACGGCCGGGGCGACGGCATGGTCAGCGGGAGCATGTCCCCCACGCGCGACACGGTCCGCAGCGCCCTGTTCGGCGTCGGCACGGCCCCGGGCAACAAGACCGTCAGCGCCTGTAGCCTGATGAACACTATCGTCCCGGAGATCGGTGTCGACGGGTCGCTGATCTTCGCCGACACCGGCGTGCTGCCGGAGCCCACTACCGAGCAACTGGCCGACATCGCCATCGCCGCGGCCGACGCCTGCCGGGCCCTGCTGGACACCGAGCCCTACGTGGCCATGCTCAGCTTTTCCACCAAGGGATCGGCCTACAGCCCGGCAGTGCAGAGGGTCATCGACGCCACCCAGCTCGTCCGTACCCGCCGGCCGGAACTCAAGGTGGACGGGGAGCTGCAACTAGATGCGGCCGTCATCCCGGAGGTCGCCGCCCGCAAGGCCAAGGGCTCCGAGGTCGCCGGGCGGGCCAACACGCTCATCTTCCCGGACCTGACGTGCGGGAACATCGCCTACAAGCTCGTGGAGCGTCTGGGCAAGGCCACCGCGCTGGGTCCCCTGCTCCAGGGTCTAGCCAAACCCGTCAATGACCTGTCGCGCGGCTGCAAAGTGGAGGACATCGTGCTGGTGGCGGCCATTACGGCCGTTCAGGCGATCGGAGCAGGACCCAAGGCCTAGCCCGCTTGCCGGAGCCACCAGCCCGCAGGGGTTCCCCTGCAAAAGAAAACGCCTCCCCATCCTGCGCGCCGGTCAGCGGTTCTGCTTGACCATGCGGACCTGGTTGCCGCGCCCGTTGAAGTGGACCTGGTCCATGTAGGCCCGCATGAGCATGATCCCCCTGCCGCTGGGCCGTTCGAGGTTCTCATCGGTGGTGGGGTCGGGCACGACGGCGGGGTCGAACCCCTGCCCCTGGTCGGTGACGGTGAGGATGGCCCGGGAGCGATCGACGTCGTAGTCCACCTTGACAACCTTGGCCGGGTCCGTCCGGTTGCCGTGCTTGACGGCGTTGTGCAGGGCCTCCTCCAGGGCCAGGCGGATGCCGAAGGCGCTCGCCTCGTCGTAGCCGCAACGCTTCACGACGTCCAGCACCTTCAGCGCCGCCTGGCGGATCACCTGCAACTCGGAGGGTATCACCATCTTGCCTGTCAACGGGACTCGTCCGCTGCCGGTCGCGCTGAATCGCGTCAGGTGAGGCCCTGGACGGCTTCCTGCCGGGTGGGGGTGATCTGGAAGATCTCGTTGAGTCGGGTGATGGCGAAGATCTCGTAGATGCCGGGCTGGATGCCGCAGAGCCTTAGCTGACCCTGCTTCTCACGGATGCGCTTGTGGAGGGTAATCAGCATGCCCAGGGCGCTGGAAGACATGTGCCCCACGGACGCAAAGTCCAGGACCAGCTTCGGCGAGGGGCTCTCCGCCACCAGGGCGTAGAGCTGCTCACCGATGGCCGCGATGCTCACCTCGTCGAGGATCTTCTTGTCGGTCAGCTCCACGGTGGTGATGCCGTCACTACCCACCGACACGTTGAAGTGTCCACCGCGTTCGGCCATGGGTTCCGCTCCTTCTGACACGCTTCACGCAGGAGTCTAGGAAGCCCTTGGAGGTGTGTCAAGGAACATCGTCACTGCTTGGCCAGCAGGAAGATGTTGAGCATGATGCTGACGGCCAGGGCTGCGGACAGGATGACGACCACGGCCGTGCTGTTGCGACTGAGGGCGCTCTGATCGCCATAGTCCTCCAGGGCCGCCTGGGCCTCCTCGGAGGGTTCGGCCTCGGCGGTCAGGCCCTTCAGGACGGCGGCCTTGATCCGGCTGCGGGCCTGAAGCGGGGGTTGACCGGCCTGGATGGACTCAAGGTCCATCAGCAGGTCGGAGGTGGAGGCGTAGCGGTGATCGCGGTCCTTGGCCATCATGACCTCCACCACCTCGCCCAGCCCGGCGGACAAGGTGGTGTTGATGTGGTCGGGGGGGATGAGCGGTTCTTTGAGGTGCTTCATCATGACGGCCTGGGGGCTGGGGCCCTCGAAGGGCACCCGGCCGGTGACCAGGTGGTAGAGCGTGGCGCCGAGGGAATAGATGTCAGCCCGGAAGTCGATGTCCAGCTCCCCGCGGATCTGCTCGGGGCTGATGTAGTACGGGGTGCCGAAGGCCCGGCCGGCTTCCTTCTGGGCGGCCTGGGCGTCGTCGGCCACGCGCGCCAGGCCCATGTCCGCCAGCTTCACCCGCCCGTCCTTGGTGATCATGATGTTCTTGGGCTTGACGTCGCGGTGGATCAGGCCCTGGCGGTGCGCGTGCTCCAGGGCCTTAGCGACCTGGATGATGACCCGCAGGGCCTCAGTCTCCGAGAAGACCTTGTGCGCCAGCAGCTCGTCGTGCAGGGTGTGCCCTTCGACGTACTCCATCACGAAGTAGTGGAACCCGCCGGCCTCACCGACGTCGATGGCCTGCACGATGTTGGGATGGTTCAGCTTGGCCGCCGCCTTGCCCTCCTTGTAGAACCGCTCCACGTACTCCCGGCTCTCCGAGAGCTGCCGCGGCAGGACCTTGACGGCCACCAGCCGGTCCAGGCTGAGCTGCCTGGCCTTGAACACGTGGGCCATGGCCCCGGAGCCCAGCTTCTCCATGACGCGATAGCCGGGAATCTCCTGCGCCCGGCCGGACTCGTCCAGCTGCCTCTTGAGCCGTCCGATCTGGTTGGGAGTGACCACCCCCTGCTCGACCATGATGTCGGCCGTCGACCGCTCGCCCCCCTCCTCGGCGATCTGGGCCATAAGGTCAAGACAGTGCTGGACCTCGGCCTGCGTGGCAAGCCGCTGCTCCACCACCAGCCGGGCTAGGTCCGTATCGAACGCGACGTCGGAAGCTCTGAGCTTCTTATCATCAGGCATCGCGTGTGCCTTAGAGATGCTGGGCCTCCCGGTGCGTCTCTGACCGGAAAGGCCTGCTATCAATTACCGGTCCCGTACAACCTCGTCAAGCGAAAAGGAAGCCGCAGGCCGTCCTGCCGCGGCCTTCTGTGGCTCCATGCCTTACCCGTCATTGCATTATATGAACGCCTTGGACTCACCCCGCCTCGGCCGCCGCGCCTGGGCTAACCGGCGGCCTGGTACAGCGCCAGGGGGCCCAACTCGTCACCATACAAACCCCCCAAGGCCAGCCACCGCCGAACATCCCAGCACAGGTGGCACTTGCCGGCATATCCTGGCTGGGGGGCAAAGCCCACCGCCTGGGCGGGCGCCAGCAGCCCCACCGGCCCGCACCGGGCCAGCGTGCCCAGCACGGGCCGAGCGGCGTGGTCGGCGTTCAGCCGCTGCCATATCTGGGCCACGCTCTCCGGCCCCACCTGACCGAGAACCAGTCCCGCACAGGTCGCCGGCATTACGTAGCCGGAGGGGTCGATATGCACGTGCCTGGATCGCAGCAGGACCGCCCTGCATGGCTGATCGGCAAATTCCCCTAGGCCCTTGAGTTGCATCCCTCCGGTCAGCCCCCCCGCCGCCCGGCCGCACAGACGATCCCGCCCCCTGGCTACATAGCGGGCGACCAGTGCCTGCCAGGATGGCTGGTCCATCCCGGCAGTATCGACGCCCTCCGCGAGCCAGTCCCGCCAGCGAACCTGCACCCGCCCCGGTCCCAGGACCTCCCCTGCCACCTGGGCCAGCAGCCGTACCCTGGCGATGGGGACGAAGGCCTGGTGGTACGGGTCGGTCGAGATGACCAGTTTGCCCATGCCCGCCCCGTCCAGGGCCGCCACGCGGTCGTGGACGACGCCCGGGTCGTCGGCCCAGAAGGCGTTGGTCTCCACCTTCTCCAGAGGCCCCAGGCCCGCCGCCTGTGCCCGCCGGGCCAGGTCGATCAGCCGCGGCCAGTCACCGAAGGGCTCCCCGCCGGAGATGTGTACCCGACAGCCGTGCGGGCAGGCCTCCTGGAGCGAACGCCAGATGCCCAAGGCTCCCTCCACGGTCATGGACTCCTGGCGGTCAGGCCCGCAGCACAGGTAGCAGGAGGCGCAGCGGGCGTTGCACCAGCTCGTCAGCATCAGCCCGGCGAAGGACCAGTGCTTTAGCGGCATGGGCTGCGATCGGTCCTGGGCGCTCACGGGTGCATTGTAGCGGTTTTGCCGCAGCCGGACATGAACGGTAGAATGGCCTTGCCTGCGGCCGCTGCGCCGGCTGCGCGCGTCTAACCCGATCACCCTATGGCCAAGGACACGCCCTTCAACCTGTTCGTCTACGGGACGCTGATGAACGCATCGGTGTTCCGCGCCGTCCTGGGCCTGCGGATGGTCACCTCCCCCGACGACGCCGACGGCAGGGAGACCGTCTTGTCGCGGGACGCGATCCTGGCCCGCTACAAGAAGATCAGCCCCGACAGCACCTACCAGTACGCCGTGCCCGATGAGATGGGGCGGATCCGCGGCTATGTGATCGGTCCGCTGCCGGCGGCGTGCCTCCAGGCCCTGCGGCAGTACGAGGGGCGCAATTATTGCCGCCGGAGCGTCCGCGTCCAGACCGCCACCGGCAGCGAAAAGGCCATCGCCTTCCTGGGCAACCTCAAGGAGTTGGAGCACGCCTTCGGCTATGCCTTCCACGATGACTTCAAGCAGGAGGTGCTCCTCCAGCAGAAGATCGAGGCGGCGCTGCTGGAGACCGAGCAGGAGCAGCTCCACACCACCGAGGAGGCCTCTCGCCGAGCGGTGGGCGAGTTGCACGGGGATACGATCCGCGATTTGGTCCGCCGGCACTTCGAGGCCGGGGGGATCAGCGACTACGCCATCCGCCACAGCCTGAAGGACACCCCGCTGCGGGACTTCTCTCGCTTGGTGGGCGATCCCCAGGCCGCCGCGGTGGTGCCGCACTATCTGGGTCTGGTCGTCCGCCAGGTGATCTTCAACCAGACCGAGGACCGGATCCACCGCGACTTCCGCTACGAGTTCGACCACATGGCGCCCGGGGAGAGCTTCTACGAGCGGTCCATGAGCTGCCTGGCCGCGCTGCGAATGCTCAACGCCCGGGGCGCCCTGCTCGACACGCTGGTGGCCGACTGCCTGGCCGAGGTGCCCTTCGCCACCCGGCACCTGGTGGACTTTGTCCGCTGGGCGATCCTGGCGGCCGATAGGGTCTACACCGCCGACGCCGCGAGCCGAGAGGTTCAGTTCATCCGCTCGCACATGGCCCGGGGGTTCCTGCCCGCCGGGGCGGAGCTGGAGTTCTCCAACATCGGCCACGGGGTCATCCGCGACCCGACCGGGCAGACCCTGCGCGACGTGCAGTACGACGGGTTTTACTACTTCAACGACTTCGGCCTGGACGTACTGACCTGGAAACTCGGCGGCCACGTGGACGATCACCACGAGAAGGTCTCCGCCCGACCGCGGCGGGGGTTCTTCGAGGTCGCCCTGGGCAGCGTGTCGCTGGAGGCCAACCTCTCCAAGCCCGTCAGCGACGACCCGTGGCTGCTGAACCAGATCATCCACCAGGCCCGGATGTTCTTCCCCATCGCGCCCCACAGCGTGCACATCTCGCTCCAGGTCCGCGCCCGCCGCCACCGGGGTCCCCAAACCCGATATACCGCGTTTGGGGGTCCCCGTCCCAACGAAAACCGCCTGGTGCCGCTGGGGGTAATGAAGTGCCTGTTCGCCCTCGCCGGGGACCCGGTGCGCACGGCCGAGGGGACCGTGCACATCCAGCGCCTGGTGACGGATGAGATCATCGCGCGCGGCCAGCGCCCGCACATGCTGTTCTCGCAGATCTCCCTGCGCCGCGGCAGCGAGACCGACGTCGCTCCGGTGTCGGCCGTTTCGCCCCACGGAGGCGCGCGCTACGTGCAGCAGTTCAAGTTCCTGCGCCTGTCACCGGAGATCAACTACGAGCCGGTCGCGCTGGCCTTGATGGGCGTGCAACTGGAACTGTCCCCGGGCACCTTCATGACCGCCTCCCAGTACGAGACCCACCGACGCCACCGGAAGCTCTACCATGACCTGCTCGACTGGGGCGCCTCCCCCACGGCCATCAGCCAGCAGGAGCTGGAGACGTTCCTGGGCTGCGTCTACGAGGGGCTGGCGGGCGCTCGTGCGATCCGCGCCGCCCGCCACGAGGCCTACCTCGCCTGGGCGCTCAGCGAACTGCGGGACACGATCGGCGCCTTCAACGCCCTGCTCTCACCGACTTCCTGACCCAAAGGCTGGACCTGAACCCTTGGGCTCTCCGGGGGACTCTCTGGGGTGCATGACGTTCATGGACCTGTCGGTGCAACGGATAGAAGACGGCCACGCTGCGATCTCACATTCGCCGTGGTTTCGTGCTTGCCCTGGAAGGCGCTGACGGGTATAATTGCTTGGCAGTGGGTTGCTTGGACCTTCTTTGAGGGTGTCCCCGCCTGGCGGCAATGGGCATTGCCCACGGTTCCCCAGGGAACAGGAGTCTGCTATGTGGTCGCGGACTGCCTGGCACGATGCTCCAGCGGGGCGCCCCTACGACACAGCGACTACCCAGCGGACCCTATGGGGAAGGGAGTAGGCCAATGCAGAACAGGACAGCTCAACTGATGCTGGCTTTGACGTTGACCCTCTGCTGGACAGCATCATTCGCCCAGGGTTCTGTGATTGCCAAGCTTGAGGTTCGAAGCATCATCTTTCTGAACGACTATTGGGAGAACAAGCACCTGATTGGACCGGATGGTGACAAGGATAGGTGGGAAGTAACACACCAGATGCCGAATGACTATGAGTATAGCGAGTGGACCGCTGTCCAAGAGTATCCGTCGCCTGGGCCGGGCTGGTATCTGGATGGTCCGTACGTCTCTGACTGGGCCATCCTATGGCGTACAGCCGAAGAAACGTGGAGGGCCTGGGTGGACCCAGGAACGGTCCCTCCAGACCCTCCTGGCGACCCCTGGGTGTTCGTCAGCAGCGGTCTTCCCTATATCTTTTCCTACGTGAACGAACAGACAACGTTGTGGGTCCCGGAACCGGGATCGCTTCTGCTCTTAGCGGTTCCCGCAGCGATTGCCCTGGTTCGACGCCGCAAGGTCGGGATGGGCCGGTAGTCCTCGACACTCTCCGTGCCCTCCTTGCGACTGGACGTTCCTACCACCCTGACCGTCATCGCTACAGAAGCGCCTGGATGATCGCCTGGCAGAAGGCCGGGAGGTCGGAGGGCTTGCGGCTGGTGATGATTTTTGGCGAAGAGCCGTCCACGACCACTTCCTCGTCCACCCAGGTGGCCCCGGCGTTGACCATGTCGAACCGGATGGCCATGAAGCTGGTGGCCTTTCTGCCTCGCAGGGCGTCGGTGCAGCAGAGCATCCATCCGCCGTGGCAGATCGCGGCCAGGACGATGCCGGCCTTGGCCGCGTCGCGGACGAAGTTGACCATCGCGTCGCTGCGGCGCATGAAGTCGGGGGCCCACCCGCCCGGGATGATGACGGCGTGGAAGTCCCCGGCCCGGACCTTGTCCGCGGCCGCCTGGCTGGTGGCGGAGTAGCCGAGCTTGGAGAGGTACTCCTTCTTGGCCTCGGGGGCGACCAGGACCACCTCCGCCCCTTCCTCCTTCATCCGGTAGTAGGGGTACCAGACCTCCAGCTCCTGGTATTCCTTGTCCAGCAGCACGGCGATCTTCTTGCCTGTCAGCTTGCCCATGATCTCCCTCACCTGTCTTTTTCGAGAAACTGCTGCAAGGATTTGTCATCGTCAACGGCTTTTGCTGCGTCTACGATGTTTTTCTTCGCCTGTTCCCATGCCGGGTCCGCCGCGGCCATGTGTCCAAGGGTCCCACCCGCTATTAGAAGGGTGACCTTTAGGCACGATCGGGCTGCATCGTCCATGGCCCGCAGTGTCTCAGTGGTAGCTCCCCCCTCTTTGAGTACGCTCCGATGGGCAGTGTACTCCCTAGTAGACAATGGCACCTTGGCAGTGCCGGTAGCGAGAGAGGCATTGTCTTTGAGTTCGTCGATTATCGCCCGAATGGACCTAGCGATACTCACGCGATCTTGCTGTAGGAGGCGATCCGCCTGCTTTTTGACCAGCACGACGTACAGAGCAGTGAACCCCGCAAGGAACACCGTGGCAATCGCCGTGACGGCACCTGCGCGTTGGTCGAGGAATCCCATCGCAATCACAACCTTCCCCCGGAACAAGGCAATCAGGACTACTATCACCAAGACGGAGACCAGTGAAGTGATCGCCGGATGACTACGCACCCACCGCGCCACTCTCGCAACCTTGCCTGCCATGCGTTGGATCCCTGCCGACATCTCGTGATGCATTTCAGGTCCCGGAAAGCCCTGCTTCGCTAAAGCTACGCAGGGCATCCTGCTTCTATTCGCTTCGCTCACTCCGCAGGACAAGTCCTGCGAAGCTCGGCCCCCTTCTGGGGGG
>JALHTV010000009.1 GCA_022866005.1 Phycisphaerae bacterium | reverse complement strand
CTGGGTCCGCCGCGGCGGGCGGTTCCCCCTCAAAATGCCCCACGTCCTGGGCAGCGACGCCGCCGGCGTCATAGCCAAGGTCGGCCCGGGCGTGGCTGGCCTGACTGTCGGCCAGGAGGTCGTGCTGAGTCCGGGGCTGTCCTGCGGGCAGTGCGAGTTCTGCCAGCGCGGCGAGCAGACCCTCTGCGAGCAATTCGCCATCATCGGGGCGGGCAGACCGGGCACGTTCGCCCAGTTCGTGGCCGTCCCGGCGGCCAACTGCCTGCCCAAGCCCGCCTACCTGAGCTTCGAGCAGGCCGGGTGCCTGGCGGTCGCGTACGTGACGGCCTGGCGGATGCTGATGACAAAAGCGGGCCTGAAGGCCGGCGAGACCGTGCTCATCCACGGCGTCGGGGGCGGTGTGGCCCTGGCGGGCCTGCAACTGGCCAAGCTCGCCGGCGCGCGCGTGATCGTGACCAGCTCTTCCGATGACAAGCTCGCCAAGGCCGCCAAGCTGGGCGCCGACGTGGGCTTGAACTACCGCACCACGGCCGACCTGCCGGCGCGTATCCGAGACTTAACCGGTGCGCGCGGGGTGGACGTCGTCTTGGAAACGGTCGGGGCGGCCACCTGGCCGGTGAGCCTGGCCGTGCTGCGCCGCGGCGGGCGGGTGGTCATCTGCGGGACAACCAGCGGCCCCGAGGCGACGATGAACCTCCAGCAACTTTACTGGAACCAGTACACGCTCCTGGGCTCGACCTTCGGCAGCAGAGACGACTTCCGCCAGCTCCTGGCCGCCATGGCCAAGGCCAAGATGCAGCCTGTGGTCGACTCCGTCGTGCCCCTGGACCAGGCCCGCCCCGCCACCGAGCGCATGGAATCCGGCCAACAGTTCGGCAAGATCGTCCTGACGGTGCCGTAGGAACGTACCGCGAATCTAGGATCCCGAGTTGCGAATCGGCCCTTACCCGAGGAAGCCCCGGCCGTGAGGCCGGGGACACCCACTGAACTTCCCCTGTGCAACATCTTCCCCGTGCTGACGCACGGGGCTTCACCAGCGCCGCCGCGCCTGGGACCTGGGCCTGTCAGCAGGCTGCGATGCAGAGTCCAACAGCTTAACCCTATCGTCAATCAGCGAGTTGTAGTAGTCGTCTGGCTGTCTCAAGTCCCTTAGATGATGCCAAGAGACCACGGCAACGGTGACACTGAGTAGAACAGCCACCAGTAATATCACAAGCACCACGCGGAGGCGTTTCAGGAAGGGCAGGGTCAGAAGCACTCCCAGGCCCAGGCACAATCCGCCCGCGAGAATCGGCGCCTTCGTGATCTCATAGTTGATCGAGGTTCTGCGCGCCTTGTCGAAGTACCGCCTCGCCCCTTTGGAGTCCCCGATGAGCCGGCTGTACTCGCCGAGCAGGTACAACCGCTGTTTCTTAAGGAGCTTGTCACTCTCCTCTGTTCCCTTCTTGAGAATCGCGATTTCCTGCTCAGCGACCTGGCGGGCCTTGGCCGGATCAAGCGAGCGGTAGTGATATATCACGATCCTGTTGAACCACGCCCAGAAGCCGGGGTCACCCCCAAGGATTTCGTTCGTCTTGATGACTCGTTCCAGCCTCGTCAGGAACGGCACCTTTGTGTTCGGGTCGGATGGCTGCCACTGGCGCATGAACTCGGCCGCCTTGAGACGGGCGACCTGCTCGGCGGAGATTTCCAGGAACTCAGGCGCAGTCTGGGCATAGCCGCAGCGGGCACAGCAGGCGATGAAGCCCTCACGGGTCTGGGGGCGGTAGACAAGGTCGTACTTATCCGGCCAGTCGAACATATAAGAGCCGAAGCTGATCCACCGCTCCAAGGTGACTTCTTGGCCACAGATCGGACAGGAGACCCGCTCAGAGCGAACCAGTATGCCTGCCGCGCGTGTCGGCCAGGATAGGACTGTGCACAAGACCAAGGCCCCGACGACGTGCCAGCCGAGCGGGTAGACGCTTGCGGAGGCCCCGCCTGCGGTTGCGGTCAGGCCCGGCAAGACCTTGGCAACACGCGCAAGAAAACCCCTGTCGGCTTTGCGCGCCATAGTCCATGCTCCTTCTGGACGCCAGGCATGAGGTCCTGCCCCCCCGTCACAGTCTCTGGGCGAGTTGGACGTAGTGCATACGGGTCTCGTAGAGGGCCTTGTCCAGGAGCTTCTTCTCGTCCTCGGTGAGGTTGCCGCGGGTCTTTTCCTCCAGCACGCTGAGGGTGTCGATGTGGTGGCGCGCGAGGGCCAGGTCCACGTAGCGCTTCTTGGTCTTGGGGTCCTCCAGGCCCCCCAGGGCCAGGAAGATCTGCGTGACCAGTGTGCTCACCAGTGTGGAGAAATCAGCCTGGGGCAGCTCCCTCCCCCGCCCGGCGGCGGCCTCGGCGGCAGGGGCGCCTGGCTGGGCTGGGGCGGCCGACTTGGCGGCGTCGGCCTCTTTGCCTAGGCGTTCCTTCTCGGCCTGGGCCTGGGCCTTCCAGTCGTCGTCCACGACAATCTTGGGCTTTTCTTCATCGGCAGGTTTGTCAGTCATGGGCAATCCTCAGACAGCGTGCGACACAGAGGCACAGAGAGACAGAGAATAGCATAGCAGGAAACATCGAGCTTCCGATCCGATTCTCTGCGTCCTCTGTGCCCTCTGTGTCGAATCTTCCATGCTTCTCTGTGTTCTCTGCGTCCTCTGTGTTGGCTCCGACTCCGGTCAGCGGGGCTTTTTCTTGCGAACCTTCAGGGCGGCGGCCAGCAGGCCGCTGAACATCGGGCTGGGGCGCAGCGGCCGGCTGGTGAGGCACGGGTGGGCCTGGGTCCCGATGAAGTACGGGTGGACGCTACGGGGCAGCTCCAGGATCTGCATGATGGGCTGGCTGGGGTGGCGGCCTGAGAAGACCAGCCCGGCCTTTTCCAGGACCGGAACGTACTTGGGGTCCACCTCGTAGCGGTGGCGGAAGCGCAGGCGGACCTGCTTGGCACCCCCGAACAGCTCCGCCGCCAGCGTGCCCGGGACGATCGTGACGTCCTGCCCGCCGAGGCGCATGTTGCCGCCCAGGCCCTCGATCTTCTTCTGCTCGGGCAGGATGTCGATCACCGGGTGCTTGCACGCGGGGTCCAGTTCCGTGCTGCCTGCGCCGTCAAGCCCCGCCACGTTGCGGGCGTACTCGATGACGGCCATCTGGAAGCCCAGGCACAGGCCCAGGTAGGGCAGCCGGCCGCGCCGGGCG
>JALHTV010000093.1 GCA_022866005.1 Phycisphaerae bacterium | reverse complement strand
TATGGCCACGACGTGGTCGAGGTCTTGCGCGCCCGCCACACCGGGTTGCTCAGTCTGTACGTGACCTGGTGCGTGGTCGGCCTTGCGGTGACGCTGGTGTACCTGCTGGTGGTGGTGAGTTGACGCCATGGGCATCGAGGTCCTGATAGTCGCCTTGATCGTCTTCATGCTGATCGCGGCCCTGATCGCGGTGGAGACGAGTGACCTGCTCAGCGCGGTGATAGCGGTGGGAGCGGCCGGCTTCGCCCTCAGCGCGATCGACCTGCTGCTGGGGGCCCCTGATTTGGCGATCACCCAAGTGGTCGTTGAGATCATCTCGCTGGTGATATTGGTGCGGCTGGTGGTCACGCGGACGGACACCTCGGCCATTCGCAGCGGGGACGTCCTGCGGACCGGCGTGGCGTTGCTGGCGGCGGGCGTCATGCTGGCGGTCGTGTTCGTCGCATTCGGCGGCGCTTCGGACCGCGGGGTGGTCCCGCCTTTCGGTCAGCCCGTTCTGACGCACCGGCCCGACGATCCGATCCCTCCCGGCGTGGGCAAGGACTACCTGGCCAGGACCGCCGAGGAGATCGGGGCGGCCAACACCGTCATGAGCGTGGTGCTGGACTATCGAGGGTACGACACGCTGGGGGAAGCGACGGTGATCTTCGTCGCGATCATCGGGGCCTACGCCATGTTGCGAACACAGGGACGCCGAAAGGAGAGGCTGCCGTGAAGACCGGCGACGGAATGACCCTCATCGTGAAGAACGTCACGCGACTGGTGAGCGGCTTCATCGCCGTCTTCGGCATCTACGTCGCGATGACGGGGCACCTGGGTCCCGGCGGCGGGTTTGCCGGCGGGGTGGTCCTGGCGGCCTCCGGCGTGTTGATCGTCCTGGCCTTCGGCGGCAGGACCGCCCGCAAGTTCATCACCGAGTCGACCTGCCACGTGGCCGACGCTGCCGGGGCCTTCGGATTCCTGGTAGTAGCGTTGTGCGGGTTCTTCGCGGGCAACTTCTTCGCCCGGTTCATCCCGATCGGCCGGCTGCATCATCTGGCCTCCGGCGGCACGTTGCCGCTGTCCAACCTGGCCATCATGGTGAAGGTGGCCGCCGGGTTGGTCGGCGTCTTCATCGCCCTGACGACCTTTGGGCGAGTGCTTTTGGAAAAGAAGTCCCCCGACCGGCCGGGGCAAGGGACCATGTCCTTTGAGGAGTGAGAACGATGGGAATCGCCATCTACGTCCTGGCGTTCGCGGTGCTCCTGGTGGGGTTGTACGCGATCATCGCCAAGAAGAACCTGATCAAGATCATCCTGGGTGCGGCCATTCTGGACTACGCGCTGAACATGCTCCTGGTGCTGGTGGGATATCGCCGGGGCGGTGGGGCGCCGATCCTTTCTCTTCACACGACGCCGGCGGACCTGGCCCGCACGGCGGTGGACCCCCTGCCGCAGGCCTTGGTGCTGACGAGCATCGTGATCGGGCTGGGCATCACGGCCTTGCTGGTGGCGATGGCCCTGCGGCTGCATGAGAAATACGGTACGTTTGACGTGGAAGCGATGCGCAAACTGCGAGGCTGACGATGGAGACGCTCGTCCCGTTGATGGTAGCCGTGCCGCTGGGGGTGGGCTTTGCGATCGTCGCGATGGCCCACATGCGCGGCCTGAAACGTCTGGTGGCCGGGTGCTCTGTGGCCGCGGTGCTGGCCTGTCTGGTGATGGCGCTGGCGCTGCTGGGGGCAGGCACGATCCGCGTCTACGTCGGCGGTTGGGGACCGGAGCGGACGTTGGGCATCGAGATGGTGTGCGACGGGCTGGCCAAGCTCATGCTGGTGACCATCAACCTGGTGGCGTTGGCTTCGGTCGTTTTTGCGACCGCCTACATGCGCCGCTTCACCAGGGTCTGGCTGTTCTACGCGCTGTTCTCGCTGATGACCGCGGCCATGAACGGCGTGGTCCTGGCGGGAGACCTCTTCAACCTGTTCGTGTTCCTGGAGGTGGCCGCCATCGCCTCCTATGCCTTGGTGGCCTTTGGGTGCGAGGCGGAGGAACTGGAAGCCGCCTTCAAGTACGCCGTCCTGGGCACGGTCGGATCGGCCTTCGTCCTGCTGGGTGTAGCGGTCTTGTACGCACTGACGGGGCAGTTGAACATGGCGAAGGTGGCGGCGCTGCTGCCGAAGGTCGGCCTTTCCGGGCCGGGCGTCCTGCTGGGGGCGGGCGCGCTGATCGCGGGACTTGCGCTGAAGGCCGCGATGGTTCCCTTCCACGCCTGGCTGCCGGATGCCCATCCGTCCGCCCCCGCCCCGATCTCCGCGATGCTGTCGGGCGTGCTGATTAAGGCCTCCGGCGTGTACGCCCTGGCCCGCGTGGTCTTCAACGTGCTCGGCGGGGGGAGCCACTATGCCACGATCCTGATCATCCTGGGCGGCGTGTCCATGCTGGTGGGCGTGCTGCTGGCGGTCGGTCAGTGGGACTTCAAGCGATTGTTAGCCTACCACAGCATTTCACAAATGGGCTACGTGCTCCTGGCGCTGGGGGTGGGAGCCCAGGTGGCCGGGTCGGGAGGCGACATGGGCATCGCCTCCTTGTGCGTGTTCGGCGGCCTGTATCACCTGTTCAATCACGCGGCCTTCAAGAGCCTGCTGTTCTTGTCCTCCGGTTCCATCGAGCAGCAGACCGGCACGCGCCAGTTGAAGGAGTTGGGCGGGCTGGTGCGGCGGATGCCCGTCACTAGTTTCGCTTGTCGCGTCGGTGCGCTGAGCATCGCGGGAGTGCCGCCATTCAACGGCTTTTTCTCCAAGCTGATTATCATCGTGGCCCTGG
>JALHTV010000092.1 GCA_022866005.1 Phycisphaerae bacterium | reverse complement strand
GCGCAGCGGGCTCCGCGGGAGAGGGGGCGGCGGCTTCCCCACCGGGCGGAAATGGCACATCTGCCGCGCCAGGCCGGGGGATAAGAAATACATCATCTGCAACGCCGACGAGGGCGACCCTGGGGCCTACATGGACCGCTCCCTCCTGGAGGGCAACCCCCACAGCGTGCTGGAAGGGATGCTCATCGGGGCCTACGCCATCGGCGCCGATGAGGGCTACGTCTACGTCCGGGCGGAGTACCCCTTAGCCGTGCGCAACCTCACCGTCGCGATCGAGCAGGCGGCAGACTACGGCCTGCTGGGCGAGGGCATCCTCGGCAGCAAGTTGAACTTCCAGGTGCACATCAGCCGAGGCGCGGGGGCCTTCGTCTGCGGAGAAGAGACTGCCCTGATCGCCAGCATCGAAGGCCGGCTGGGCACGCCCTCCCCCAAGCCCCCGTACCCCGCCGAGCGAGGCCTGTGGGGCAAGCCCACGGTCATCAACAACGTCGAAACCTGGGCTACCGTGCCGCTGGTGATTGCCCGTGGCCCGGATTGGTTCGCCGGGCTGGGCACCGAAACCAGCAAAGGCACGAAGGTCTTCTCGCTGGTGGGCAAGATCAACAATACCGGCCTGGTCGAGGTGCCCATGGGCATCCGCCTGCGGGAGATCATCTTCGACATCGGCGGCGGCGTGCCCAAGGGCCGAACGTTCAAGGCCGTCCAGACCGGGGGGCCCTCCGGCGGGGTCATCCCGGAATCCCTGCTGGACCTGCCCATCGACTTCGAGGCCCTCACCGAGGCCGGGGCGATGATGGGCTCGGGCGGCATGATCGTCATGGACGATCGCACCTGCATCGTGGACATCGCCCGGTACTTCATGAACTTCCTGCGGGAGGAATCCTGCGGCAAGTGCACCCCCTGCCGCGAAGGCATCAAGAACATGCTGCGGATCCTGACGCAGATCTGCCAGGGCACCGGCAGCGTCGAGGACCTCGCCCGCCTGGAGGACCTGGCCGAGGGCATCAAGGCCGGGTCCCTGTGCGCCCTGGGGACGACGGCGCCCAACCCGGTCCTCAGCACACTGAGACACTTCCGGGACGAATACACCGCCCACGTGGTCGACAAGCGCTGCCCGGCCGGGGTGTGCACCGCGCTGATCCACCTGGGCATCGACCAGGAGAAGTGCAAGGCCTGCGGGCGATGCCTGAAGGTCTGTCCGACCGACGCGATCCGCGGCGGCGTCAAGAAGGTCCCCGCGACCATCAAAGCGGACAAGTGCATCCGTTGCAGGGCGTGCTTCGAGACCTGCCCGTTTGAGGCGGTGACGATTACCTGAGAACATGGCCGAGGAGACGTTCCAAATCGTGATAGATGGCCAGACGGTCGAAGCCCGGCCGGGCGAGACGGTGCTGGAGGTCTGCCGGCGCGCGGGCAAGGACATTCCGACCTTGTGCCATCACCAGGCCCTGGAGCCGTATGCCGCCTGCCGCGTGTGCCTGGTGGAGGTCAGCGCCAACGGCAAGGAAGGCCTGGTGCCGTCGTGTCAGTACCCCGCATCGCAAGGCCTGGTGGTGCAGACCGACTCCCCGACCGTCCAGCGCACTCGGCGGCTGGTGCTGGAGCTGCTGCTGGCGCGTGCGCCGGCCAGCGACGTCGTGCGGGCGCTCGCGGCGAAATACGGAGTGACGCAGACGCCGTATCCCACCGACGACCCCAACGAGAAGTGCATCGTCTGCGGGCTGTGTGTGCGCGTGTGCGAGGAGGTCCTGCGGATTGCCGCGGTGGGCTTCTCGAGCCGGGGCGTGGACCGCCGGGTGGGCGCCCCGTTCGACGAGGCGTCGGACGTATGCATCGGCTGCGGCGCCTGCGTGGCCGTGTGCCCCACGGGGCACGTCGCCAGCATCGACGACGGGCCCCTGCGACGGATGAGCACGTGGAAGACCGATCTGGACCTGGCCAACTGCGAGGCCTGCGGGCGGCCCTTCGCCCCGGTGCGTCACCTGGAGCACATCCGTCCCACGCTACCCCCGCACGTGCCGCTCGAGAGGCTCTGCCCGGCCTGTCGGCGGGCACAGACCGTCGCGCGGATCTCGCAGACCGCGGCCATGGCCGAGGCCCTGATTTCCGGAGACCCACGCATCGGCATCGGTGCTGAACGGATAGACAGGAGATAGTGTCATGTCGAGACAAGTCATCGCGGCAGTGATCCGCGGCGCTCGTGGATTCGTCCAGGAGGCCGAGAGCGGGCTCGCCGAAGCGATCCGCAGCAAGGGCGAGGACGGCAAGGTCCAGTTCCCCGAGACGGCCTTCTTCCTGCCGATGACGTACGCCCTGATGGGGCTGGAAGTGAAGACCCTGGGCGACATGAAGCCCCTGGTGGCGCACTGTCGCGAGCTACTGCCGCAAGACCCCCCCGACCAGATGTGGCTGCCGTACCTGGGCGACGGTCTGGACGCGGGCGTTGCGACCCTGCTGGCCCTGGAGGCCACGTGCGCCCTGCGCTACATGGACGGCCAATCCATCGAGGAAGGCTGCACCGGCTTCATCTCCGACACGGTGCTCCGCGAGTTGGGCATCCAGTTGGTGGACGGCCGGATGCCGGGCTTCGCCGCCATCCTGGGCCCGGCGCCTACCCCCGCCATCGCCGTGAACACGGTGCGCGAGCTTCAGAAGCGAAGCATCCTGACGTTCCTGCTGTGCCACCGCGATGGCAAGAGCATGAAGGACCAGCTCATAGCGGAGGGCGTGGAACTGGGCTGGGACACGTACATCGTGCCCGTCGGCCGCGATACCCACTCCGCCATCTACGTGCTGGACTGGGCCATTCGCGGGGCGCTGACCTTCGGAGGGCACAAGAAAGGCGACTGGCGCAACTGCCTGAAATACTGCAAGGACCGCATCTTCGCTTTCGGCATCACCTTCGGGGCGATTCCCGACGACTGGTACGCCGTCGGGGGGGGTGCGATCGCGATGGGGTTCCCGGTGATCTCCGACGACGCCTCCACCCCGGAGGTCCGCGCCACGGGCGTGACCACCTACGAGGCGCTGGTCCGGCAGAGCGATCCCCAGCAGTTGGTGCCGACCTGCGTCCAGGTCCGCGGCGTGAAGGTCAAGGTCGAGGAGATCGACATTCCCGTCTCCTACTCCCCGGCCTTTGAGGGCGAGCGAATCCGCCGCGAGGACATGCAGGCGCAGTTCGGCGGCAAGTATTCCAAGGGGGTGGAGCTGCTGGAGATGACCGGGGTGGACCAGATCACCGACGGGGAGATCACGGTCCGCGGGCAGGACCTGGACGCCGTCAAAGACGGGGGCGCCGCCGACCTGGCCGTACACGTCCGCGCGGCTGGGCGGAAGATGAAAAAGGACTTCGAGGGCATCCTGGAACGCCAGATCCACCGCTACTGCAACGGGGCGATGGGCTTCATGCACACCGGGCAGCGCGACCAGATCTGGTGCCGCGTGAGCAAGACGGCCGTCGCGTCGGGGTTCCGCCTCAAGCACCTGGGCACGATCCTCCACGCCAAGCTGCACGATGAGTACGGCGGCATCGTAGACAAGGTGGCCGTCACCCTCACGACCCACGGCGACGAGGTCGCCTCCCTCATCCAGCGCGCCAAGCCCATCTGCGAGGCCCGCGACGAGCGGGTGGCGGGCATGACCGATGAGTCGGTGGACACGTTCTACTCCTGCACACTGTGCCAGTCTTTCGCCCCCAACCACGTGTGCATGATCACCCCCGAGCGCCTGGGCCTGTGCGGCGCGTACAACTGGCTGGACGGCCAGGCCGCCTACGAGATCAATCCCACCGGCTGCAATCAACCCGTGGCCAAGGGCAAGTGCCTCAACGAGTCGGCCGGGGAATGGGAGGGCGTCAACACCTTCGTGCACGAACGCTCCAACGGGTCCGTGCAGCGGTTCAGCGCCTACAGCCTGATGCAGCACCCGATGACCTCCTGCGGGTGCTTCGAGTGCATCATCGCCATCGTGCCGGACGCCAACGGGGTGATGGTGGTCAACCGCGAGTACCCCGGGGAGACCCCCATCGGCATGCCGTTCTCGACGCTGGCGGGCAGCGTCGGTGGCGGCGCGCAGACGCCGGGGTTCCTGGGCGTGGGCCGGCTGTACCTGGCCAGCCGCAAGTTCATCCGGGCCGAGGGCGGGCTGCCGCGGCTCGTCTGGATGCCCAAGGACCTCAAGGACCCCATGCGCGAGCGGATCGAAAAACGCGCCGCCGAGTTGAATCTGCCGGGCTTCGTGGACAAGATTGCCGATGAGACCGTCGCGACCACGTCGGAACAGCTTCTGGAGCACTTGCGGCGCGTGGATCACCCGGCCTTGAAGATGGACCCGCTGATGTAGAATCGAAGGCCTCTGGGCCGCCAAGAGAACACAGGAGCGCGACCATGGCGTTGACTGGGCTGGATATCTACAAGCGTCTCCCCAAGGAGAACTGCCGCGAGTGCGGCGTGCCGACGTGCCTGGCCTTTGCGATGAAGGTCGCCGCCGGCCAGGCCGGACTGAGCGAGTGCCCGCGCCTCTCGGAGGAAGCCCGGGCCGAACTGAGCGAGGCCTCCGCCCCACCGCAGCGGCTGGTGAAGATCGGGCCGGAGCAGAAGCTCATCGAGGTGGGCCAGGAGACGGTCCTGTTCCGCCACGATGAGAAGTTCTACCACCCCACGGCCGTGGCGCTGCGGGTCTCGGACGACCAGGACCCCGAGGCGATCCGCCGGGCGTGCTCGGCCTTCCGCTCGCTGCAATTCCCCCGCGTCGGCGAGATCCTTCAAGCGGACATGATCGCGCTGGTCAACGAGTCCGACTCCCCCCAGAAGATGAGCGCGGCCGCCGAGATCGTCTCCAAGGAGCTCGGCGTGCCGATGGTCCTGATGAGCCGGCGGGGCGAGAGCCTCGCCGCCGCGGCGACCGGGCCCCTGGCCGGGGCACGGCCCGTGCTGTACTGCCCTCCGGAAATTTCGGCGGGCGACTGGGCGGCCTTGGCGGATCTGGCCCAGAAGACGGCCGCGCCCCTCTGCGTGGCGGGGGAACTGAACACCGTCGCCGAGCGCGTCGAGGCCCTGGGCGCCAAGGGCGCCAAGAACGTGCTGATCTCCCCGGGCGACGTGGCTCCCTCGGCGGCCCTGGCCTTCCTCACCCGCTCCCGCCGCGCCGCACTGAACAAGAAGTACCGCCCCCTGGGCTGCCCGGTGCTGGCGATCGCCGCCGGTGCAGACAAGGTCGCCGCGGCCCTGGACGCCTGCGCGTACGTCTGCAAGTACGCAGCCGTGATCGTGTCGGACGCCTGGGAGCCCTATCTGCTGCTGCCGATCCTGACGATCCGGCAGAACATCTACACCGACCCGCAGAAGCCGGTCCAGGTTGAGGCCAAACTCTACGAGATCGGTGAAGTGGCCCAGACCAGCCCGCTGCTGGTGACCACCAACTTTTCGCTGAGCTACTACGCGGTCGAGTCGGAAGTGGAGGCCTCGCGCATCCCGTGCCGGATTCTGGCGGTGGACACCGAGGGCACCAGCGTGCTGACGTCCTGGGCCTCCGACAAGTTCAACCCCAAGACCATCACGGCCGCCTTGAAGTCCGCCGGGGCCGAGGGGAAGGTCAAGCACCATCGGCTCGTGATCCCCGGGCTGGTCGCGGTCATGGCGGCCCCTTTGGGTGAGGAATCCGGGTGGGAGGTCCTGGTCGGCCCCAAAGAGGCCTCGGGGATCGGACCGTTCCTCAAGAGCGAGTGGAAGAGCAATTGACTTCGGCCGACCGCCGGGCCGTGACGGTCCGGCCAGGCCGTAGTATCCTTCAACGCCGGCAGGTGAGGTGCAGGGCATCATGGCCAAGGCCTGCAAAGTCCAGTTCGCCCCCGACGGGGTCTCGACGGAGGTGGCCCCGGGCGCGACCCTCATGGCCGCCGCCGCCCAGGCGGGGGTGTTCATCAACTCCCTGTGCGGCGGCGAAGGCGTCTGCGGTCGCTGCCACGTGATCGTCCGCAAGGGAACCGTCTCGGGCGGCTCCACCGAGTTCTTCACCCGCGAGGAGATTCAGCAGGGCTACATCCTGGCCTGCCAGGGGCGCGTGGAGTCGGACCTGCTGGTCGAGGTGCCGCCTGAGGCGCGCCTGGCGGGGGCGCCGGAGCACGTGCCGGGCGAGGTGCCCTTCCTGGCGGAGCTGGCCAAGTCGGCCGGCCGGGGGCCCGCCCTGGCGCCGCTGGTCCGCAAGACCTGCCTTCTTCTGAGCCCCCCCCGCCTGGAGAACAACATCTCCGACCTGGAGCGCCTGGAGCAGGCGCTGCACAAGGCCACTGGCTTCAAGGACTTCCAGATGGGGCTGAAGGTCACGCGCCTGTTGCCGGCCATGCTGCGCAAGGCCGACTGGAAGGTGACGGCCGTGACCGGCTTTCGCGGCCCGCTGACGGAGATCATCGACGTCGAGGCCGGGGACACCAGCCGGCGGAGTTTCTGCATCGCCGCCGACATCGGCACCACCACCGTGGTCTGCCACCTGGTGGACCTGCGGGACGGCCAGACGCTCGGGAGGGCGGCCAAGTACAACTCCCAGGCGCCCTACGGCGCCGACGTGATCCGGAGGATCATCTACGCCTCCCAGAGCCCCGCCAACGAAAGGACGCTGCGGGAGGCGATCGTCGGCGACCTCAACGAGCTGATCCGCGAG
>JALHTV010000091.1 GCA_022866005.1 Phycisphaerae bacterium | reverse complement strand
GCGGATTTCAATTGAATTCCACGGGCTGGAAACCTCTGATGGATTGCGGCATCCGTCCGTGGCGCCGGTCGCTGGCGGGCGATGCCCCCGGAGGCCGGAGTGCCCACGAACCACCTGACCCGACGCAGCTTCCTGGAGGCCGCCCTGGGCGCCCTGGGCGCCGCGGCGCTGAAGGCCGTCTCACGGGCGAGCGGCGCCGTCCGGCGCCGCAGTGCCCCAGCAGCCGGAGACACGGAGAACAACATGCCATCCCCCCCTGCCGAGCAGGAATTCTTCGAGAGCCGCAAGCACCTGATCGACCATTACCGCGCGCATCCCCGCAGCATGCCCCTGGAGGCCGCGACGCCCGCAGAGCTGAAGTCCTGGGCGGCCCTGGCCCGCGCCAAGTTCGTCCAGCTGACGGGCCTGGACCGGATGACGCCCGCACCGGCCAATCCGCGATGGACGGGAGCCGTCGATTGCGGCCAGCATGTCCGCGAACGCTGGCTGATCGACACGGAGGCGGATGTGACGATGCCCTTCTACCTGCTTCGGCCCAAGGGCCTGGGCGGTCGCGGGCCGGCGGTAATCTGCTGCCACGGGCACGGGGCGGGCAAGGACGCCATCGCGGGCGTCGGGGACGATCCGGAAGTCGCTCAGGCGGCAGCGAGTTACAACTATGCCTACGGCGTGCAGTTCGCCCGGGCGGGGATGCTGGCGATCTGCCCCGACGCCCGCGGCTTCGGCGAGCGCCGCGAGGCCGACGCCCGCAAGAGCCCCGCGCAGAGTTCCTGCGGCTATCTCCAGATGGTTTCCCTGCCGATGGGCATCTCCGTGGTCGGGACGCACGCGTTCGATCTGGTGCGCCTGGTGGACCACCTGCGGGCCCGCGACGACGTTTTGGCGGACCGCATCGGCTGCGTGGGCTTCAGCGGCGGGGGGTGGCAGGCGCTGGCGGCGGGGATCGCGGAGGAGCGCCTGGCGTGCCTGGTCATCAGCGGCTACATCCACCCGATCGCCGCGCCGCTGCTGTTCAACAAGCACATGTGCGCCTGCAACATGGTGCCGCACCTGTGGGAGCACTTTGAGATGGGGGACCTAGCCGCCCTGATCGCCCCGCGCCCTCTGCTGATCCAGACCGGAGACAGCGATCCGCTGTCCGGCCCGGGCGGCGTGGGCGACGTGCAGGGGCAGGTGGACATCGCCCGCCAGGCCTACCGCGTGCTGGGTCGCGAGGACCGCCTGGTCTTCGACGTCATCCACGGCGGCCACCGCTGGGACGCCACCAAGCCCGTCCCGTGGGTCAAGCGGTGTCTGTCGGCCTGAGCGGCCCGCGGCGCGCGGCAAAACGCCATCCGGGCCGGTAAAGGGGCGATGAGGGGGTTACTGCAACAGGTCCGTCAGGAGGCGGACGATCTGCGGGGCGTCCTGGGCCATCATCGCCAGGGGAGCGGCCAGCATCACCACGGCCACCAGCAGCATCGAGACGGCCATCGGAGAGGTCTGGCACTCCAGCGCCTCCAGGCGGCGGGCCAGGGCGTCCTGGAAGGTCCGGGCCAGCGGCGTTTGGCCGCCGGTCAGACGAATGGTGGCGTTGCGCAGCAGCGGGAAGGTCTCGATCGTCACGGTGAGCCGGCCGGCGTCGGCCACGAACCGGTCGCCGGAACGGGCGAAGTTCACGTGCATCGCCCGCAGGGCCGCGCCCACGGCATCGCGAGTGGCGTGGGGCGAGATGTTGTAGACCACCCACGACCGCCCACCGCCCGACAGCAGGAGCACCGCCCCCGCCAGGCCGGCGGCCGCAGCCAAGGCCCAAAGCCCCCAGCCGCCCAGATAGCTCATCGCCGGCAGGAACACCAGCGGGCTGAGGGCGGCGATCATCAGGGCGAAGTCCGCCCGGCCCGTGAGCATCTGAGGACGGCGGCGGGTGTGGAGCAGGCCCAGGATGAGGAAATAGACCGCCACCGGCACGGTCATGGTGACCAGGCGGGTGGAGACCGCGATGTCCGCAATGCCCGTCATAAGGCTACCCGTCCTGATGCAGTATTCTACCGGATAGGGCCGGGTTCCGCTACCTTTCTATAGCCCAAAGCCTTAATCACGTCCAGGACCTCGGTCCAGGTGGGGAAGGGGCGTTTGTTGACGGCCTTGTACTCGTTGAGGGCCATGATGAAATCGAACTGCTCGTCGGTCATCTCCCCCTCTTCAGCCGCACGGCGCTCATCGGTCCTTCGGCGGCCGGGGCCCCGGCGGCGGTCCAGTCCGCTGCGGCGGTCCACCACCCCCCGCCGCTCCCCCCGACGATGCTCTATCTCGTGGGGCTTTCCGGATGCTTCCGCCGGCCGCTTGGCAGGTCCGCGTCTTGTCATGGTCATTGACTCCCAGCGGGCGGGCCCGGCCGCCCGGTGTCACCTACAGCCTTTATCGGCTAGACCCCCAATCCGATATGAGCGCCCGGCATTGCCGGAGAGACATCAGGGGTCTTTGTCGCCCTTGTCGTCCTCGTCATCTTCGTCGTCTTCCTCGAAGAGATTCTCACCCTCAAGGTCTTCGTCCTCGTCTTCGTCTTTCTTGTCTTTCTTGTCTTTCTCCTCTTCTTCGTCTTCCTCGTCGAGGTCGCCTTGGACCTCCTCGGGTTCAGACCCGTCCAGGGCGAAGATCTCGTCCTCTTCGTCTTCCTCCTCCTCTTCCTGGAGGCCGAAGGTGTCCGTCTCGTCGCGCTCGGCGATGACCTCCCCGGCCTCGTCGAGCATGGCCTCGGGCACCAGCACGGGCACGCCGCGGCTGAAGACCTTGGGCTGCGGGGGCTGGCCGGTGGCGCCTGCGGGCCGATCGTCGCCGCCCACGATCGCGGGGATATCGTGGTCGTCCAGCAGTTGGCGGTACTCCTCCGCCTCCTCGATCGAGCGGGCGAACACCGCCGGGACGAAGTCGCCCAGTTCTCCGTCGGCGTCCCGGGGGCTCCGTTTGTCATCCCTAGCCATGACGAACCTGCCTAGAGTATACCCTCGTCATCTTTCCAATTGAGGGGTGGGGTTTTCAACAAAAAATCTGCCCTCCTGCGCTGCCGATTTCAATACCGTTGTTTCCCTCTCCGGGGGGGCATGGTACACTGCTTCGCCGTTTCCGTCGATGGACGGTAGGCAAATCGCGAGGCGACCGGGTACACCTGAAGGTGTGAATCGGATGCGACCACTCTTTGTTCTCTTGCCGGCATGGGTCCTGGTGGCGGCAGCCGGCTGCGCGGACGGCAACAAGCCGTTCATGACGGCTGACCGCATGAACCGGGGGCTGATGGTCATCCTGCCCGGGATCGAGGGGGAGAGCGGGCTCAACCACGATATCCGCCGCGGGTTGATCAACGGGGGGTTGATGTGCGCCATGCCCATCCAGAGCTGGGGCCGACCCGTGCCCCTGGCCGGCCCGCTGCTCAACCAGATGGACATCATTGGCAATCGGATCGCCGCCGCCGGCATCGCCGACATGATCGCGGACTATCAGACCCAGTACCCCGACCGGCCCGTCTACGTTGTCGGGCACAGCGGCGGCGGGGGCATCGCTGTCTTTGTCGCCGAGGCCCTGCCCAAGGACGTCATGATCGACGGGCTGGTACTGCTGTCGGCCAGCATGTCCAGCGCCTACGATATCACCAAGGCCCTGGGCCACTGTCGCAAGGGCGTGCTGAACATCTACTCCAAGGCGGACGTGGGCTTGCTGATCGTGGGCACGGTGCTGGCCGGCAACGTGGACGGAATCCGCGGCCCGGCGACTGGGGCGATCGGCTTCGACCGGCCCTCGTCCCGCTCATCGGCGGAGCGGGTCCAGGCCTACCAGAAGCTCTTTCAGCTCGAGCTGACCAGCGCCCACGGCTCCGACGACGCCCACGGCAGCACCACCCGCCGCGGGTTCGTCTCCCGCTACGTCGCGCCGTGGCTGACGGCCACGTCCTGGCCGCCGCCGGAGACCCCGGGGATGCTCTCGACCCAGGCCGCAACCCCGTGACCCGCCGGCCCAGCTCCGCCCACGCCCGGGCTGACCCCTGCCCGCGGACTGCGCAGGCCAGCAGACTAAAACCCCTTGCCGCCCAAAGCCGATCAAGCATATCATCCAGGCTTCCGTAGTAGCCGCGACGCCGACCTAGCTCAACGGTAGAGCACGGCTTTCGTAAAGCCGGGGTTGAGGGTTCGAATCCCTTGGTCGGCCGTGCCCCCCATCGCATCGCGGGCCCCAGGGGTCCTGTCGTCCGCCGGGCGGATAGCCCAACCCCGGCCGACGGGACCGAAAGGACATCCATGCCCTCACACGGTTTTGCCGGCAGACCAGCTATCGCGGTTGCACTCGTCTCAATCATCGTCATGGGCCTTGCCGGCTGCGCACAGGTCGCCGCACCCGGCGGCTCGCTTGAGGTCCACCATCCCAATCCCGTCCCCGCCAAGCTCCTGCCGGCCTTCCCCCAGGCTGAGGGGTTCGGCGCCTACACCCCCGGCGGCCGGGGGGGCAAGGTGTACGTGGTGACGACGCTGGAAGACTGCGAGGCGGGCCAGGCGCCCCTGCCGGGCAGCCTGCGCCAGGCCCTGGAGGCCGACGGGCCCAGGATCGTGACCTTCGCAATGGGCGGGAACGTCACACTGCGAGGCAAGCTGGAGGTCCGCAACCCCTACGTGACGATCGCGGGGCAATCGGCCCCGGGCGGCGGCATCTGCCTGACCGGATACGGGCTAATCCTCTCGACCCATGACGTCATCGTGCGCCACCTTCGCCTGCGCCCCTCCGGCAAGGGCTCACCCGATTCGCTGTCACTAATCCACGCCAAGAACGTGCTGGTCGACCACTGCTCGATGAGCTTCAGCGGCGACGAGCTGTGCGCGCTGACCAAGCAGTGCAGCGACGTGACCGTGCAGTGGTGCCTGCTGACCGAGCCCCTGGACCGTCGCGGGCACGCCCAGCCGGTGGTGCTGTCCGGGCGGCGGATCAGCTTCCACCACAACCTCATCGCCCACGGCGACCGGTGCAACCCCAAGGTCGCCGACACCGGCCCCATCGACATCCGCAACAACCTGATCGTCAATTGGCGCAGCCAGGCCGCCGGCGGCAATGCGGCGGGGGTCAACCTCGTAGCCAACACCTTCCGGCCCGGGATCGACACCCGTGCCCGCGGCGGCCCCGAGGCGGCGACCGTCTACTGGGTCCATGACGCCTCGCCGCCGGCCTGCCTGTACCTGGCCGACAATCTTCTGGAAGGCGACTCCCTCGGCTCGGCGGATAACTGGAGGCTCGTGGCGCCCACCTCGCGCGAGCAACTCGTGACGATCACGCCCGCGGCCTTTGCCGCGCGCTATCGGGCCGGGCGGCCGTTTGCGGTGGAAGAAGTCACCACCGACCCCGCCGCCGAGGCCGCCCAGAAGGTGCTGCAACTGGCCGGTGCGACGTTGCCGCAGCGCGACCAGATCGACGCCCGCGTCGTGGCCGCCATAACCGCCGGCACCGGGCGGATCATCAACGAGGCGACCGACGTCAGCGGCCTGGAAGTGCTCGCCGCCGGCCAGCCCCCCGATGACCGTGACGGCGACGGAATGCCCAACAACTGGGAGAACCGCCACGGCCT
>JALHTV010000090.1 GCA_022866005.1 Phycisphaerae bacterium | reverse complement strand
CGGGTCGGTGACGTACTCGATGATGCCCTTCATCGGGCCCTCGGCCGCGACGCGCACGACCTCGTTGATCTCCTCGACGCCGGTCTTCCTGCCCGCCAAGAAGCTCAGGTCGGTAATCGAGCCGACGGGCACGGGCACGCGGAGGGCGTAGCCGTGCAGCTTGCCCTTCAGGGCGGGGATGACCTCGCCCAACGCCTTGGCCGCCCCGGTGGTGGAGGGCACGGTGTTGAGCGCCGCCGCCCGGCCGCGGCGCTTGTCCTTGTAGGGCATGTCCAGGATGGCCTGGTCGTTGGTGTAGGCGTGAATCGTGGTCATCAGTCCCTTGAGGATGCCGATCTTCTCGTGGATCACCTTGCAGACCGGGGCCAGCGAGTTGGTGGTGCAGGAGGCGTTGGAGACGCACTTCATGCTCGCATTCATGGTGTCGTCATTGACGCCCAGCACGATGGTGGCGTCAGGGGCGTCCTTGGCCGGGGCACTCAGCAGCACCCGCTTGGCCCCGGCGGCCAGGTGGCTGTCGTAGCCCGGGCCTTTGGGGCCGGCGCGGCTGGTGAACTTGCCGGTGGACTCCACCACCACCTCCACGCCCAGTTTGCCCCACGGCAGCTTGGAGGGGTCCTTCTCGCCCAGGACGGGCACTTCCTTGCCGTTGACCACCAGGGCGCTCTGCTTGACGACGATCTTGCCGGGGAATCGGCCCTGCGTGGTGTCGTACTTCAGCATGTAGCCCAGCATGTCCGCGTCGAACATGTCGTTAATGGCGAGGACGTCGAACTTCTCCGGCTCCCGGGCCATCGCGCGAAAGACCAACCGCCCGATGCGCCCGAATCCGTTGATCGTGACCTTCACGGCCATGGTGGAGCACTCCTTGTGCTGGGGTTTGCCTCGTCTCTGGCCGCTCGCTTGATGCCGCCGGCTGGGCGGGGCCAGCCGCGGCCCCGGCGGCAAGGGCCACTCACTGTAGGCCCGCCGGCAGGGGGGTGTCAACGACTTTTGCCGCCCGACCCCGCCAGCACACGCCCACCCGCGCGCCGAGGGACGGGGGTGCACAAACCGCTTGGCAGGTGGGCACAAATCCGGTAACCTTCCCCCCACGTACAGCGAGAACAGGCCAGAAAGGACGGTGGGCCCCATGAACGACACACAGCAACCCGCCCCGGCGGACCGCCTGGAGTGCCCGGCAGCCAAGGACCCGGCCGTCCGCCTGTTCATCGGCGCCGGGATGGCGATGGCGTTTGGCCTGTGGATGGTCTACGACGCGTACGTCCTCAACAAGTACCCTTACCCCCAGCCCTACGAGCTCAACGCCTTTGCCACCCACGTGCTCAACCACTACGGCCCGTTCGTCTTCATCCCGCTGGGGGCGGTGCTGGTCGTCTGGGGAATCGTGGCGTGGTGCCGCGTGCTGGTGGCCGACGGGGAGGGCATCGGCTACCGCGGCAGGGCCAGCCACCCCTGGAGGGAAATCGCCTCCGCCGACGCTTCGCGCTTGCAGACCAAGGGCATCCTGGTGCTCCACTTCACCGGAGGCGCTCGGTTGGTCCTGGACTCCTGGAAGCTGGTGAGCTACAGGGAGCTGGTGGCCTTCGTCGAGGCCCACCTCCCCCCCAACGCAGTTACCGGCGTGTGACGCCACCATGAGTCAGGGGCAGACCAATTACAAGGACACGCTCAACCTCCCCCAGACCTCCTTCGACATGAAGGCCAACCTGGTGACGCGGGAGCCGGCCATCCAGGCCCGCTGGGATGCCGAGAACCTCTACGCCCAGATTCGCCGCGCCCGCCAAGGCGCCCCACGGTTCATCCTGCACGACGGCCCCCCGTACGCCAACGGCCCGCTGCACATGGGCACGGCGCTGAACAAGGTGCTCAAGGACATCGTCATCCGCATCAAGACGATGACGGGCTTCGACGCCCCGTTTATCCCCGGCTACGACTGCCACGGGCTGCCCATCGAGCAGAAGGTGGTCGACGAGTTGGGGCCGCAGGCACGAACGATGTCGGCGACGGACATCCGCCAGCGTTGTGCCGCCGTCGCGGAGAAGTTCATCGGGATCCAGACCGACCAGTTCCGCCGCCTGGCCGTGATGGGCGAGTTCGACTCCCCCTACGTCACGATGCGCCCGCCGTATGAGGCCGCGGTGCTGGAGGTGTTCGCCCGCCTGGTGGAGCAGGGAGTGGTCTACAAGCAGCTTCGGCCGGTGCACTGGTCCATCGAGAACCGCACCGCCCTGGCGGAGGCGGAGCTGGAATACCGCGACCGCACCGATCCCAGCATCACGGTGGCCTTGGCGCTGGAGGAGTCCTGCACGGCGGCTGTGCCTCATCGCCAGGGCGAGGAGGTGTACCTGCTGGTCTGGACGACCACGCCCTGGACGCTGCCAGCCAACCTCGCCGTGGCGGTGCACCCGGAGTACGCCTACGCAGCCGTCCGCGCCGAGACCGCCGACGGCCCGGCGACGGTCATCGTGGCCGAGGAGCGGCTGAAGGCCGTCGTCGCCGCCATCCGCCAGGCCCGGCCCAACTGGCTGAAGCGCCACAAGGTCCTGGGCCGGCTCACCGGGGCCGACCTGGTGGCCGCCAAGCTGACCTACCGCCACCCGATCTTCGAGGGCAAGACCTGCCCGGTCGTCCCGGCGGAATACGTCACCCTGGCCGACGGCACCGGGCTGGTCCACACCGCCCCCGGCCACGGGCTGGAGGACTACGGCACCGGCCTGAAGTACGGCTTGGCGATCTACTGCCCCGTGCGCGAGGACGGCACGTTTGACGAGTCGGTGCCCCCCTGGCTGGCGGGCCGGAGCGTCTGGCAGGCGAACGCCGAGATCGTCGCCCACCTGCGGCAACTGGGCACGCTGGTCGCCGAGGAGACCGTCAAGCACAGCTATCCGCACGACTGGCGGTCCAAGACGCCTACCATCTTCCGCGCGACCGAGCAGTGGTTCGTCTCGGTGGACCGCCCGATGGTCCGGGGGGGGCGGTCCCTGCGCGACCTGGCGATGGAGGTCTGCCGCCGCCCGGTCGAGGGCGGTGGGGTGGAGTTCATCCCCGCCTGGGGGCGGAACCGCCTGGCGGGCATGTTGGAGACCCGCCCCGACTGGTG
>JALHTV010000089.1 GCA_022866005.1 Phycisphaerae bacterium | reverse complement strand
GTGGACCTTCTCCAGCCAGGCGGTGGTCAGTCCCATGGCCGCCCCGACCAGCAGCAGCGGGGCCAGGGGCCACAGGTCGCGGAGCGAGAGCTTGGGGCGCTTCCACCACAGGATCAGTCCCAGCGCCGCCGGCAGGGTGCAGGTGACGGTCTTGCTCAGCAAGGCCCCGGCGAATAGCCCCGCGGCCAGGGCGTAGAAACCCCATCGCCGCCGGGCGCCGGGTGGCGGATCGAACCGCAGGTAGGCTCCCACCGCCAGGAGGTACAGCAGGCCCGACAGGACGTTCTTCCGCTCGGTCACCCAGGCCACCGACTCCACGTGCACCGGGTGGATGGCGAAGACTACTCCCGCCAGGAAGGCCCCGGGGACACCCAACCGGCGCAGCAGTCGCCAGAGGATCACCGCCGAGAACCCATGGAGCAGGACATTGACCAGGTGATACCCCAGGGGATGCCCCCCCCACAGGTGATGCTCGATCCAAAAGGTGGTGAAGACCAGCGGGTAGTATTGGGGGCTGGTGGTGGGCTGGGTCCAGATGGCAGCCAGGCCCGACCAGGAGCGGAGGTTGGTGTTGTCGGTGACGTAGAAGTCATCGTCCCAGATGAAGCCGTTGCGTAGGGAAGGTAGATAGACCAGCACCGTGGCGGCCAGGATGAGTGCGGCGGGGAGGAGGCCTCGGCGGATGCGGGCCAGGGGGGTTGGTGCCTGGCCTGCCTGGGCTGGGATGGCATGCTGACGGGGCGGTTGTGGAGCAGGCCCAGTCGTGTCATCGTGCTCTGGCATGTCGGGGACCTGGAGGGGCGCCCTCCAACCACGGCCAGCGGAGTCTATCCCTGATGCTATGGAAATGAAACAGGCCTGGCTCTACAGCCCAGGCCTGTCAAGTGGCTCACCGGCTCGGCGGCGGTTAGCACATCGCCGCGAAGCTCAAGATGATGAACAACACCATCTGAAGTTTGCGCTCGACCAGGCGCGCCAACATCGCGATTACCTCCAAAGGCAATCTCAGCGTCGCTGGCGCTATTGTACCGCGCCGTCCTGCGGCGCGAAGGGGCAAAGTTGCCAGGCGGCGCCTTCCGGCCGCCCACGTGCCGGAAAGTAAACGGGGCAAACCTTACCGCCTGTGCCGTGGCAGCGCAAGCACCTGTCGGGCCGCCTACGGGCTGGGGCGCTGGACCTCCGCGCCTGCGGTTTCCTTGAGAATCTGCTTCAGGGTCGCGGCGGCTGCATCATCTGGGCCGATCAGCCGAACCGACTCGTTGAACGCGGCCACTGCTGGCTGGGCCGCTCCAAGCTTCGCCAGGACGAACGCCAGGCGCCTGTGCGTGTGGCCGTTCGTCGGAGACAGGGCCAGGGCCGCCTGGTAGGCTTCAGCGGCGCCTGGGAAGTCACCGGCGACCTCGAGAATACTCCCCAGGTTCTGGTGGGCCTCAAACAGGTCCGGCTGAATCGCGATCGCCTGGCGGCAGGCCTCAGCGGCCTCCTGAACCTGTCCCTTGCGCAACAGGAGCACGCCGAGGTTGCTGTAGGCCTCGGCCGTATGCGGATCCAGGCGCGTGGCCTCGCGGTAATGCACTATTCCCTCTTCGATGTTGCCGGACTTGGCCAGCGCCGAGGCCAGGTAAAAGTGGAGAGAGGCTTCGAAGTTGGGGATGACGACCTTCGGCTTCAGGGTCAGGGCCTGGCGGAAGACCCCGGCGGCCTCAGCATAGCGGCCGAGTTGAAGGTAAACCCTGCCCAGATTATGTAGCACCTCGGGATAGTCGCTCTGCAACTGCGCCGCGGCGGAGCAATGGACGAGCGCCCGGTCCAGGCTGGCGCGGCTGGCGGCGGAGTCCTTGATAGCTTGGCTGTAGTAGATGGCACCAAGATTGTTGTGAGCCAGGAAGCAGTGGGGGTTCTTGGTCAGCGTATCCCGCCAGAGGGTCTCTTCGCTGCGATAGATCATCGTCTGCTGCCGGGTCAACATCGCCAAGACCATTACGGCTGCGACGGCTGCCACGACCGCCCCCCATTGCCCGACACGTCCCAGCCATACCCCCAACCCCCGCAGCGACGCGCAGCCCAAGGCGATCAGCCCGATGCTGGCCAGGTACTGGAAGTGATCGGCCACGAACGAGAACCGCATCGGATAGACGTTGACGAACCCCAAGGCCGGCACCAGCGTCCCGGCAAAGAACAGCACCCCTGCCCCCGGCCCCTTGCCGATCCGCCGACGGGCCAGCACCAAGGCGAGCATCACCGCCGCCGCCGAGACCGGGAACACATACTGCCACCCGGCGGCCTGATCGATATCCCACCGGGGATAGATGAACGCCAGGGGGTGGGGCCAGAGGAGCTTGGAGGTGTAGAACCACAACGCCTGACCGGCGATGAGCAGACGCTGGGGCACGGAGAAGGCCCAG
>JALHTV010000088.1 GCA_022866005.1 Phycisphaerae bacterium | reverse complement strand
TGACGCCGCCGTTGCGGATGGCCAGGCCCTTGGTGTCCAGGAACAGGACGGTGTAGCCTTCCTTGTGCCCCGCGCGGACGAGGATCTGCGTAGCCAGGCCGATGCCCATCCCGCCAAAGCCCACCACGCAGCAGCGCCACAGGTCGCCCAGGGGGCGCTTCTGCGGTTCGGGGATGTCCGCCAGCCCCAGCTCCGGCAGGCGCGACCGCGGCGGCCGGCGGCGCTTGATGATCACCCGCTCAAAGGCCGAGCAGGCCTCCAGCCGCACGCAGGCCCCGTCGTTGACGCACCAGGTCAGATCGGTGTCGATCTTGGGCCCGTAGTCGGTGGCGGTGTGCTTCAGGCCCGGGCAGCCGGTCAGCTCCACGCAGGCCAGGCAGAAGCGGCAGATCTCCGGGTTGACGTTCATGTGATCCCAGACCGGCAGGTACCCCTTGATCCGGGCGATCTCGCGCTCGCTGCGGCGCTTGCGGCGCATGCGGGTGATGCCGCATTCCTTCTCGGCGATGACGACCTTGACCCCCTCGGCCAGAAACGTCCGCTCCAGGAGCGTGCGATACTCGCGGCGGCGCTCGGGGTCGACGCGGACGACGGTGAGCCGGCTGTCGCCGGTCATGCCGCGGACGACCTCCTCGATGTCCTGCGCGGCCGTGGGGTTGCCCAGGATGTCGTAGTCCATGCCGCTGGTGGGCTGGTGGCCGGTCATGGCCGTCGTGCTGTTGTCCAGGATGACGAAGGTGATGTCCTGGCCGAGCTTGACCGCCTGGCTGATGGCCATCAGGCCGGAGTGGAAGAACGTGCCGTCCCCCATGAAGACGACTTCCTTGTTGAGGGTGATTGCGTCGGTCGCCACGCCGGTGCCGCCGCCCACGCCCATGCCGGAGTAGTCGTGCATCAGCGGCACATCGGGGGGGTACATGAGCATGACGTAGCAGCCGGCATCCCCGTGGAACAGCAGGTCCACCGGCTCGCGCCCGTGGGTGCGGCGCATGTAGTCGGCGTCCATGAACTGCTTTTTGATCTCCAGGCACAGGCCGGCCGTGTCGCGGTGCGGGCAGCCGGGGCAGAACGTCGGGGTACGGACCGGCAGCGGGCCAACGTCGGCCTCGTAGGTGGAGTCGATGGTCTCGATCTCGCGGTCCATGGCCTCGGCCTCGGCCGCCCTCGCCGAGGCGGGCGCGGTGCCCGTCGCGCGCTTGATCAGCGGCGCCAGCCGCGCGATCAGGATCGAAGGATGCAGCCCGCGGACCTCCGGCAGGCCCGCCAGCCCCTCGGGGAACTGCTTGCCCCAGACCTCCGCCCGGCCGCTGTCCAGCCCGGCTTGGCGGTCCTTCAGCAGGATCTGGGAGACCTGCTCCTCCAGGAACCCCCGCCGTTCCTCCACCACCACGAGGCGCTGGCACTGGCGGGCGAGCTGCCGCACCAGCTCCCCGTCCACCGGGTAGCTCATCCCCAGCCGAAGGATCGGGAACTCTCCCAGCACGCCCAGCTCAAACAAGGCCTGCCGCAGGTACGCATGCGCCATGCCGGTGGTGATGAAGCCCAGGGCCGTGCCTGCTGGGGCAGGGTGAAGGATCGTATTCAATCCCAGGTCGCGCGCGGCGGCGATGGCCCGCTCGAACCGCCGCTGGTAGGTGGCCTCCTGGAACCAACTGTGCGGCGGCAGCAGGACGTGCTTTTGGAGGTCGATGGTGGCGGTGTCCAGGGCGATCTTCTGATGCATGTTGAAGGTCGGGTACTGGTTCGGCCGGCAGAGCACCGTGCCGCCGCCGTCGCAGAGATTCGTCGGCAGCATGTAGCCGACGAACAGGTCGGCGCGGCGCGAGAGCGTGAAGGCCAGGTCGACGAAGTCCTTGGTCTCCTGGGCGTCGCTGGGCTCCACGACGGGGATGAACAGGTGCTTGGAGATGAAGCGGCTGTCGGCGGGGCACTGGGTGGAGTCCGACCAGGGGTCGTCGCCGTAGACGACGATCGCCCCGCCCTCGGGGTGCGCCCCGGCCAGGTTGCCCAGGGCCAGCGCATCGGCGGCCACGTGCACGCCGACGGACTTCATGACGACGATGGCCCGGCAGCCCACCAGTTGCGAGCCGTTGAGCATCGCGGCCGCCAGGGCCTCGTTGCTGTTCATGACCGCCCGGATGCCCTTCTCGGCCAGGAGGTCCTTGATCAGCGCCAGAGAGTCGAAACAAGACGCGACCGGGCTGCCGGGATAGCCGCCCATCAGGTGCACGCCTCCCTCGGCCTCCAGGGCACCCTTCAGCAACAGCTCGTTCCCGGTGAAGATCTCCGGACCGCTCTCGGTCAAAAATCGGGGATCGACCTTCATGCGGGGCATTTTACGCCATACTCCCCCACCCGCCTAAGCCTTTTTGCCCCCGGCAGCGCTAGGGCCCGCGTGAGGTGCTAGCCTTCGGTGGCGTGAGGGCTGCGGCCGGGGTCCCTACACGCAGTTCACAGCGAGTGGGGTCCCCGTCCCCATTGGAGCTTGCGCGTCAGGGTGTCAAAAAAGGGCCGGCCGGGGTGCGGGATGATCCGCACGGGGGTGGCGGCCTTGCGAATCTCCACCACGTCGCCTTCGCACAGGCCGGTGCTGACCTGCCCGTCGACGATGACGGCGGAGCCTGCGTTCACCCGCACGGCCGTGACGCGAATGACCTGGGAGCTGGCGACCACCAGCGGGCGCATCGAGAGGCTGTAGGGCGCCAGCGGCGTGATGGCAATGGCGTCCAGCGTCGGCTCCATGATCGGCCCGCCGGCGGACATGTTGTAGGCCGTCGACCCGGTGGGCGTGGAGACGATCAGCCCGTCGCCGGGATAGCGGGCGATTTCCTCGTCGCCGCGCTCGACCAGCAGGTCGATCATGCGGAAGGGCTCTCCGGCGGCGAAGACCACGTCGTTGGCCACCGGGGACTCGAAGGTGTGCCGGCGGCAGTGGGTGACCCGCACGTTCAGCATCATCCGCTCCGTGGGCGCGATCTTTCCGGCCAGGACGTCCGCTAGGTGCTTCTGCATGTGCTCCACGTCGAACTCGGCGAGGAACCCCAGCTTGCCCAGATTCACGCCCAGCAGCGGCACCCGGGAGCCGGCCAGCATCCGCGCCGCCGCCAGCAGCGTGCCGTCACCGCCGAACACCAGGCACAGGGTGGCCTCTTTGGCTGCCTGGGCCGGCACCGGCTGATGCACGGCGACGACGTCCAGGACCTCCACGTGCTCGTCCAGCCACGGACGCAGTAACTGCACCTGCTCGGCCACGGCCGGGCGGACGGAGTTGGCGATGATGAGGACCTTTTTGCCTGTGTCCTTGCGGGCCATGGGCAGGCATCCTACCGCGCGACGGGGACGAGAGACAGGGAGACGGTCAACCGGTCAATCGGTCAAGTGGCCAGATGGCGAACCGGCTGGGCGATCGACTGAGTGACCGATGGACCGATCGACCGATGGACTGATGGACCGTTTCTGCTCAGTCGCCTAGGTACAGGTTCTGCCCGCCGACGAGGGTGAACTTGGCGGGGTCGATCTTGGCCTTGAGATCCTCGGCGCTCTCGGCGAACAGCGCACTGATCTCGATGGCGGCCGCCACCTGCCCGTCGGCGTCGCGGGGCACAGAGACCCCGGCCTGCTCCAGCCAGGCGGCGGCCCGGCGGACCTGATCGTGCAGACTGCTCGAGAGGCTGTCAGGCCCGGCGGCGTTCTTGATCGGGCTGAACTCCTCCCGCCGGTCGATCCCCAAAATGACGGTCCCGGTCGCCAGCGGCAGGGCGTCGAAGACGAACATCTCCAGCTTGACGGCGTTGGGCGTGTCGGGCTTGACAGGTTTGCCGTGCTCGTCGATGCAGGGGACGGGCTTGTCGGCCCGGTGGTACGGCAGCGGAGGTCCCTCGCCGGAGGTGAGGCGATCGACGAACGATCGCGACAGGACGTGGATGGCGATGCTGCCGAAGGCGAATCGCAGCCGCCCGTCCTCGGGGGTCGCGGTGGCTAGGTCTGCCGGCATGTCGGAGTACTCGATCACGGTCACCTTGCCATCCAGCACGCAGAAGTTGCCCACGCGCTCCATCGGATCGCGCTTGGGCAGACCTTTGGCGCTCATCTCGGCCTCGCGGAGGGCGTGCAGGCCCAGAAACAGCGGATCGATGCAGTGCACCAGGGGATTGTCCACCTGGAAGTAGCTGATCAGGTCGATGCCGCGGCGGGCCATGTCGTCCAGCGCGCCGCTGCGGCGCAAGGCCGACAGGCACCCCCCGTGGCCATCGGGGCTGAGGGCGAGCGAGCCCTTGTCGGCCAGCAGCAGCTTGCCGTCGAAGCCGATGGCCGGCATCGTCCCCTGGACCAGGAACAGCACATCGTCGGCGTCGAGCCCGAAATAGCGATGCTGTCTGAAAAACGCCCGCGTCGCTACGTCGTTGCCCTGGCTGGTCATGACGTACCAGGGGATGGCCACCCCGTAGCGTCGCGAGGCAGCCAGGATCTGCTCGGCCAACACGCGGAACAGTGGCTTATGGGTGACCGGGGTGGCCTCCAGGCAGCCCTTGGGGCCTTCGTAGCCCAGGCGGGTGCCCTCACCGCCCGCGACGACAAACGCGGCGACCTTGCCGGCCGCCAGGAGCTCGGCACCCTTGGCCCGGGCGGCCTTGTGCTCGGCCTGGGCGGCGGGCGTGGCGGGCTTGCCCGGGACAATGGCCGGGGGCTCCAGGCGCCCCTGGAGGTTCCAGCCGGGCACCTGGCGGACGTAGCGGGCCACGATGTCGTCCATCCGGGCGAAGTCGATGGCCGCCAGTTGCTCCAGCAATACACCCCGCTGGCGGTCGCTCAGCTCGTCGTAGAAGCGCAGGAGATGCCCCTGGCCGTGTTTCTCCAGCGTCTTGCGGATGCCGGTGATCTCTGCCATCGCCACCCGTCTCCATCTAGCGCTATCGGCCTGCCCGCGTTCGCCAGACGAGCGCTTATTATTTAGGCTCCGCATTGCCGAAGAAATATCCTGCGGCAGCTTCGGCCTGCGAGCCCGCGACAAGCCGCCGCAGGCGGGTTGCCTTGGCAACGCCAACGTCACGCAGGTGAAGGCGGAAGCCTAGTGGACCGCGGTGGCTGTGTCAATGCCCCGGCGGGGCTGGACTTCCAGGACGGCTAGAAAGGGCGTTTTTTCGGCCAGGGGAGGTTGACAAGACACCGGCGGCGCGCGTAGAATACGATGTGCTGTGAGTGGATGGCGGCCGAAAGCCAGCGCAGAGATCGGCACTAATAGATATCGTCCCCGCGTGGTTTTTCCCGCCCCATTCCCTCCCAGATCACCCGGCAAGGCTTATGGTTTGGCCAAAGGGTGTCCATTGGCTGACCGGTTCGCACGGCCCAACGGGCATTCCGGGCGCAAGGCACCCGGTCGGGCAGCCGAATGGCTGACGAACACGAGCATCCGCGCTTGGGCGAACGGCGCCCAGGCAAAGCAAGACAAGACCAGGCCCGGTCCGAAGGCCCGGCCGAGTCAAGGTTCCAACCAGCGGCAGGACCAGGTGTATGAACTCACTCATCGTTCCTAACCTGACGCCCGGGGCAGAACCTTGGCGACGATCTGCGGCCGGGGGGAAAGGAGTGACATTATGAGAAGGCGTAAAGGCTTCACGCTGGTCGAGTTGCTGGTGGTCATCGCTATCATCGCTTTGCTCGTATCGATCCTGCTGCCCAGCCTCCAGAAGGCCCGCGAACTGACCAAGCGGACCCTGTGCCTGACCAACCTGAACGGGACGGGCAAGTGCCTGGCGCTGTATCTGACGAGCTACGACGACAAGTATCCCTGGATGGACCATGAACTCGCCCAGGCCGGGTTAGGCGCCAGGACAGGCACGAGCAAGCAGATTCCGCCTAGAGCCACCAACCTTCCACCGCGGTGCATCACGACGCTGATCTTCTTCTTTGTCCGCGAGGGGAACGACCCGGCCATGTTCATCTGCCCCAGCGACACGGCCGTCAAGGATCCCTCCACCCGCGACCCCAGCACGGGCGAGTATTACTGGGACTTCAGCACGTACAGCAACGTCAGCTACTCCATCCAGTCGGTGGCTATTGTCACGGGCAAAGGCAAGCTCCCGTTTAACAATCCCAAGCAGTTCTACATGGCCGACAAGAACCCCAACTGGAACGGCCTCAAGGCAACAGGGCCGAATCCCCTGACTGCCTGGAAGGCCGACATGACCATGGCGGAGATCAGGAACAACATGCCGTCCAATCACCAGGGTGAGATGTTCAACGCAATGAAAGGTGACGGCCAGGCCTCCCCGTTCAGGCGTGCCGACGTCGGCGAACTGGTCGTCGTGGTCGACAGGGCCTATCCTAACGACGTCATCTACACCACCTACGGTGACAATGGGGCCAATTGCCGCACGGCCATACGCACGAATCCATGGGTCGGCGAGTGGCAAGACCCCAACGACGCGTTCCTGTTTGGACCCATAGCGCAGTGATCGCTGTGACCGGCGCCGAGCCCGTCGGGGGAACGGGCTTGGCCCAACCGTGACCTGGCGCCAGAGATGCTCACGAGGCGGCGGGGCGTAATGCCCCGTCGTCTCGTTTCCTGAGTGGATTCGCCTGCCCCCCGGCCTGGCGGACCGCAGGAGGCCCTGGGCACGGCGCGGCCGGTGGGGTATGATGGACTCCCGAGGTGGCGAGGTTGGAACTGAGTATCACACTCCAAGACCCCCACAAGCGGGGGCTGTTGTTCGGCCCGGCAGACCGGCACCTGAAGATGATCCGCCAAGCCCTGGACGTGCAGGTCTTTGCCCGCGAAGACCAGGTCAAGATCACCGGCTCCGCCAAGAACGTCTCCAAGGCCGCCTCGGTCCTGGAGCACCTTCAGCAGGCCCTGCGGAGCAGCCAACCGGTCAGCGACGCCATCGTCGCCCAGGCCCTGGCGGCCGCGGCGGGAGATCACGGCCAGGGCAGCGGGGAGGGCTTGGACGTCTATGCAGGCGCCCAGCCGGTCGTGGCCAAGACGGCCGGGCAGCGGCGCTACGTCGAGGCCATGCGCACGCGGGACCTGGTGTTCTGCACAGGCCCGGCGGGGACGGGCAAGACCTACCTGGCCGTGGCCATGGCCGTGCACATGCTCAAGCATCAGCAGGCCCGGAGGCTCATCCTGGTCCGCCCGGCGGTGGAGGCCGGGGAGAAGCTGGGGTTCCTGCCCGGCGACATGCAGGCCAAGGTCAACCCCTATCTCCGCCCGCTGTTCGACGCGCTGCACGACATGATGGACTACGACCAGATCCGCCGCTTCCTAGTCAGCGACGTGATCGAGGTGATTCCCCTAGCCTTCATGCGGGGAAGGACGCTGAACGACTCGGTGATCATCCTGGACGAGGCCCAGAACACCACGATCGCGCAGATGCTGATGTTCCTGACGCGCATGGGCCACGGCTCGAAGATGATCGTCACCGGTGACGACAGCCAGGTGGACCTGCCCGAGGGCATCCCCAGCGGGTTGCTGGACGCCATGCAGCGGCTGGCGGGCATCAAGGGCCTGGCATTCGTGCGTCTGGACGGCCAGGACATCGTCCGTCACCGTCTGGTGCAGAACATCGTGGAGGCCTACGCCTCGCGAGGACCGTCGGGCGGCAACCGCCAGCCTCGTGCTCTCCGTAGCGCTTCGCAGAGCAGCCAGCGCCGGCAGAACCGCAGTGCCCGCTACTGCCCGCCCTCCTCCTGGTCCGCCTCCGGCGGCTTGTTGGAGTAGGCCTCCACGATGTTCTGGACCAGCCGGTGGCGAACGATATCCGACCCGGCCAGGCGGACGATCGCCAGGCCCTTGATCCCGCCCAACCGCTGGCGGGCGTCCAGCAGGCCGCTGGGCACGTCCTCCGGCAGGTCGACCTGGCTGTCGTCGCCGGTGACG
>JALHTV010000087.1 GCA_022866005.1 Phycisphaerae bacterium | reverse complement strand
GGCTCGGCCGCAACAACTTGTCCTTCACCATCCATCCGGTAGGCGTATCGCGGCCGGGGTCGTTGGCCGTCGTGTTCGCACTCGCCGGCGGCTATCGGTCGGCCAGGCGGGCGAGGACCACGTCGCGCATGACTTGGCGGGGGGCCGGCCGGCCGGTCCAGGCCTGGTATTGGGCGACGGCCTGGTTGACGAACATCTCCACGCCGCTGACCGTCTTGCACCCGGCGGTTTCAGCCATCTCCAGCAGGCGCGTGCGGGGCGGGTTGTAGATCGCGTCGAACACGACCTTGACCTGCGGCGGGATCGTCGCCAGCGGGCAGGCGTCGACCTTGGGGTGCATGCCGATGGGCGTGCAGTGGATCAGGATCTCCGCGGTCGTGTTGGCGATGTCCGCCAAACCCGCCGCATGGCAGGCAAATTCGCGCCCCAGGGCCTCGGCGCGGGCGACGGTGCGGTTGTAGACGGTCACCTCGGCCCGGTAGTGCCGCAGTCCGGCGACGATGGCCCGGGCAACCCCGCCGGCGCCCAGCACGGCCAGGTGGCTGGCGGCCAGGGCCTCGCGGCGGATGCCCATCGCCACACACATCGCCTCCAGCGCGGCGGAGTAGTCGGTGTTGTCGCCGCGCAGGCCGTCGGGGCGGAGGGTGATCGTGTTGACCGCCCCGATCTGCCGCGCCAGGCCGTCGCAGTTGCCCGCCCCGACGTAGGCGAGGGCGTTTTCCTTGTGGGGGATGGTCACCGACAATCCGCGCCAGTCCAGCCACGGCCGGGCGACCAGGGCGTCCATGAAGCGGCGGAAGTGGCCCTCGCCCGGTTGGATGAGCAGCGGCACGTAGACGGCGTCCAGTCCGGCGGCGGTGAAGGCGGCGTTGTGGATGGCCGGGCTCATCGAGTGGGCGACCGGGCAGCCGATCACGCCGTAGACGCTCGTCGCGGGCGAGAGACTATCCCAGCGGACAAGCTCGCGCATCTCCTGGAGCGTGAACTGCCCCGCGGCCGACTCCGCCCCGGGGTGCAGGCTGGCGAACGTGCCGACCGCACAGAACTTGCGCGCCAGGATGCGGCTCGCGGCCCCGGCCTCGCCCATGGCCAGCGCGATCGTGGGCTTGCGACAGGCCCGCAGCACCTCCAGCGCCGCCAGGGCGTCCTCAGGTCCCCCGGCCACAACCGCCAGCTTGTTCACCTCGGCGGGTGAGGCGTCCAGGCGGCGGGCGATGGACCCCAGGTCGTCGGGCCGCCCGGCCATGTCGTGAAAGCTACAGATCACCCGCCCCTTGGGCCAGTCGGCCACCGGCACGTCGTCCTCGACGTCCACGAAGGTCGCGCCCGCCTTGGCCGCATGGCGGAGGACGTCCAAGCGCTGCGATTCGCTGCCGGCGAACTGCCCGCCCTGGCGCGGCGCCCGGCAGGTGGCGATCACGTCCACGCGGTGGCCGGCCAGCAACGCCTTGAGGGCGACCGCGTCGGGGATGGGGCGGAGATAGTCCAGGCGGCACTCGACGGCGTCGGCGCCCGCCTTGGCGGCGGCGAGCATGTCGGCGCGCATCGACTTGGCGTCGCTGGCCGTCAGCGAGCAGATCAGCCGGGTCGCCTTGCGGTCGCTGGTCGTCATGCCTCTGTGACAGGCTCTCCCGTCGCCGGTCCGCCGCGCCTGCCCCATCGCCGAGGGGCCAGCGGGCTATTCCTTGAAGTCTTCCAGTGTCTTGCTCAGGCCCAGGATGGACTGGCCGGACAACAGGAACACGCCGTCCACCGCGCTGCACCAGGCGTAGCGCGCCCCGCTGCCTCCCGGACCGATATCGGAGACGACCACCGTGTAGGTCTGCCCGGCGGTCGAGGTGAGCTCCACGGTCAGGTAGGGCTGCTTCAGGCCGAATTCCTTCTGCTTCTCCGCGCCCGGGCGGTAGGAGACGAAGCGCTCGGCCTTCAGCAGCCGGACGTTCTGGCAGAAGGCGTTCACCTTCACCGCCGAGATGACCACGTGCGGGTCGACGTGGCATCGCCACTGGCCGAGCAACCGTTGCAGCAGGCACTCCCCGTCCTCCAGGGTGATCTTGACCAGCTCCGGCTCGGCGTCGGCCGGGGGGCCCACGTCGCGACGCCGGAACTCGGCGGTGAGCTGGTCGAACAGGGCCGAGCTCACCAGGCCCACCGGCGCGGGCGATTGGCCGTCGAGCCAGGCGTAGACGCTGCCTTCCCGCTTGCAGGCGTGGAGCGTGTAGGTCGCGGTCTCGGCCGTGCGCGTGGCGGGTGCGGATGCCGAGGGTTCGGGCGCGGGCGGCGCGGCCGTCGTCGTCAGCTCCACGGTGACCAGGCCCTGGGCCTTGGCGTAGGTCTTGGGCACGGTGGCGTCCAGCGAGACGATCCTCTGGGCCGACAGGTCGCGCACGGCCGCCAGGAGCTCCTCGACCGCCGCGGCATCAGCCGGAGCTGAGACCGGCCTGGTCATGCGCCACTGCCCCGGCTTCTCTGCGGCCAGGGCGATGGTCTCCTTGTCCCGGCGAATCTCCAATGCGGTGGCGCGCTGGTCGGGGG
>JALHTV010000086.1 GCA_022866005.1 Phycisphaerae bacterium | reverse complement strand
GGCTACAACGAGGACATGAACCCGGACATGATCGACGGTATCCAGGATGCCCGCGATACATGGGCCTTGAGGAACGCGGCGGTCGCGTTGCGGGCCGAGGAGATTGTCAAGCGCCTGGACCCATCCCGCATCGTCTATCATCACGCTTCGGGCAACTTAGGTTCGATGCACGCAATCAACTTCTACCCGAACTTCGTCCCGATCCAGGAGCTGTCCGATTGGTTCGAGCACTGGGCGACCAAAGGCGTCAAGCCGGTCTTTATGTGTGAGTACGGGGCGCCGTTCACTTGGGACTGGGCGATGTACCGGGGGTGGTACAAAGGCAAAAGGGAATTTGGCAGCGCGGTCGTGCCGTGGGAGTTCTGCCTTACCGAGTGGAACGCACAGTTCTTCGGGGACCGCGCCTTTCAGATCAGCGAAATGGAGAAAAGAAACCTTCGCTGGGAGGCCAAGCAGTTCCGCGAGGGGAGGCTCTGGCATCGCTGGGACTATCCCCACCAGTTGGGATCGACCGACTTCCCCGAGCGCGAGCCGGTGTTTGACATGTACTACACGGAAAACTGGCGCGCATTCCGCACTTGGGGGGTATCGGCGAACTCTCCCTGGGAACACCACATCCTGTTCAAGCTGCGACCGGGTATGGACAAGAACCGCAGGCAAGAGTTCAAAGTGGATTGGATGAACCTGCAACGGCCCGGATTCAGCCCCGACTATGTGGAGCAGCGCTATGAACGGATGGATTTGGCCTACGAACGCTCGGACTGGGTCCCTATGGCTGGCGCCCAGGCCCTAATCCGGAACAACCGACCACTTTTGGCCTACATCGGCGGCTTTAGCCCCCGCCTGTCGGCGGGGGTACCCCGGCCACTGGCCGGGGCTAAGCCCCCGCCCTTCGCGGAAGGGCGGGGGACCAGCTTCACCAGCAAGGACCACAACTTCGTCGCGGGTGAGACGGTCGAAAAGCAGATCATTGTGATCAACAATTCGCGAGTGCCGGTGAGCTGCGATTGCTCGTGGTCGCTGGCTCTGGCCCAGCCGATAGTCGGTCAAAGCAAGGTTACTGTGGAGACCGGCCAGCAGGCGCGGATACCGATGCTCTTCGCCCTGCCGGTAGGAGTCAGGCCCGGCGAGTATAAGCTGATCGCAAACGCTGTATTTGACACGGGCGAGATACAGCAAGACGAGTTCACGATCCATGTCCTTCCGCGCCTGCCGCTCCCGCGTGTCGAGGTCAAGGCCGCGATATTCGACCCCAAGGGGCAGACGACGGAGCTGCTCAAGGGTATGGGGGTCCACTGTGACGCTGTGGATGCCAAGGCAGACCTGGCGGCGTACGAAGTGCTGATAGTCGGCAAGGCCGCCCTGACTGTGGACGGGCCGGCGCCGGACGTTGGCCGCGTGCGCGACGGGCTCAAAGTGCTCGTGTTTGAGCAGACGCCGGACGTGCTGGTGAAACGCTTCGGCTTCCGCGTGGCGGAGTACGGCCTGCGGAACGTCTTCCACCGAGTGCCGGACCATCCAGCCCTGGCGGGCCTTCAGACAGAGCACCTGAGGGACTGGCGCGGCGAGGCGACGATCCTTCCGCCGCGATCGAAGTACGAGCTGAACCCCAAGTTCAACGGTGCGCCAACGGTAACCTGGTGCGGCATGCCGGTGACCCGCGCGTGGCGATGCGGCTGCAGGGGTAACGTTGCCTCGGTTCTAATCGAAAAGCCCGCGTGTGGCGACTTCCTGCCCATCGTGGACGGCGGATTCAGCCTGCAGTACAGCCCGCTGATGGAGTACCGACAAGGCAAGGGGATGGTGCTGTTCTGCCAGATGGACGTGACAGGGCGCACAGAGGCCGATCCTGCGGCAGAGACGCTGACCG
>JALHTV010000085.1 GCA_022866005.1 Phycisphaerae bacterium | reverse complement strand
CGCCCTGGCCCGCGCACCGCTGGGGGAGGTGCTGAAGGTCTGGGAAGGGCTGGGCTACTACGCCCGCGCACGCCACCTGCGGGCCGCAGCGGCCGCGGTGGTGCGGCAGCACCGCGGGCGGCTGCCACGGACGGCTGAGGCGCTGCGGCGGCTACCGGGCATCGGGCGCTACACCGCCGCCGCCATCGCCAGCATCGCCTTTGGCAGCGATGACGCCGTGCTGGACGGCAACGTCACCCGTGTGCTGGCGCGATTGTTTGCCGTCGGCGGTCAGATCGGCAAGGCCGCCACGCAGAAGCGCCTCTGGGCGCTGGCCCAGCGGCTGGTACCTCTAGGCCGAGCGGGCCTGTTCAATCAGGCGATGATGGACATGGGCGCGACCGTCTGCACCCCGCGCAAGCCCCGATGCCAGGCCTGCCCGCTGCGACGCGTCTGCCGGGCGCACCAGACGGGGAAGCAGGAGAACTATCCGCGCAAGGCCCGCCGCCGCGCGGTGCCGCACTACGACATCGCCGCGGCCGTCGTGGAGCGGGGCGGGCGGATTCTCATCGGCCGGCGACAGGCCGAGGGGCTATTGGGCGGGCTGTGGGAGTTGCCCGGCGGCAAGGTGGCCGCGGGTGAGACGCCCGCCCGGGCCGCCCGGCGCGAGGCCGCCGAGGAGCTGGGCATCCGCGTTCGGGTGCTGGGGGCGCTCGCGACCGTCCGCCACGCCTACAGCCACTTCCGCGTCACGCTGCATGCCTTCCGCTGCCGGTACGTCTCCGGGCGACCCCGAGCGATCGGCTGTGAGGCATTCCGCTGGGTCCGGCCGCGGGACCTGGGCGAGTACGCCTTCCCCAGGGCGAACCTGAAGCTCTTTGCCGCCATCGGCCTGCGCAGGGGCTAGAATGGTCACAACGGCGCGCGCTGGCGGCGCCGTCGAGGGAGACGGGCATGGACATCACGATTCGCGTCGCCGGCGAGGCCGGCCAGGGCGTCAAGACCACCGGCAGTCTGCTGGAGGGGGCGCTGGCCGGGCTGGGCGTGCACGTGTTCAGCACGCAGAGCTACATGTCGCGGATTCGCGGCGGCCTGAACTGGTTCGACATCCGCGTGGGCGACGGGGAGCTATTCGGCGGCAAGGAGCAGGCCGAGCTGCTGGTGGCGCTGACGAGCTCGGCCCTGGACATCCTGCGCGAGACGGTGGCAGAGGGTGGGGTGGCCCTGTTCGACGGCCCGCCGGCGGACGGCGCCCTCGGCATCGAGTTTACCAAGGTCGCCAAGGAGCTGACCGGCTCGGCGATCATGGCCAACACGGTGGCCGCGGGGGCTGTGTTTACCCTGTTGGGCTACGAGGTGCAGGCTCTCTGTGACTATCTCCGCCAGGCCTTCGGCGGCAAAGGCGAGCAGGTCGTGGCCGGCAACATCCGCTGCGCGCAGCGGGGGGCTGAGCTCGTCGGGCGATGGAAGGGTACGGTCAAGTCACCGGCACCCGCTGGGGCGCCGCGGCAGGTCGTCACGGGCGCCGAGGCCATCGCCCGCGGGGCGGCGACCGCCGGGGTGAAGTTCTACACGGCCTACCCCATGACCCCCTCCACGCCCGTGCTGCACACCCTGGCGGGTTGGGCGGACCAGTACGGGATCGTCGTCGAGCAGGCCGAGGACGAGATCGCGGCCATCAACATGGTCTGCGGGGCTGCCTACGCCGGAGTGCCCGCGATGACCGGCACCAGCGGCGGCGGGTTTGCCCTGATGGTCGAGGGGGTGTCGCTGGCGGGGATGCTGGAGCTGCCGGTGACGGTCTTCGTGGGCCAAAGCCCGGGGCCGGCGACCGGGCTGCCCACGCGGACCGCGCAGCAGGACCTGCTGTTTGTCCTGTACGCCGGGCATGGGGAGTTCCCTCGCGCGATCTACGCCCCTGGCACGATCCCGCAGTGCTTCGAACTGACGCGCCGGGCGATCCAAACCGCCCAGAAGTACCAGACGCCCACGTTCATCCTGGCGGATCAGTTCCTCGCCGACGCCGCCAAGAACATCCCACCGCTCGACCTCTCGGCCGGGCCGGTGGACCGATGCCTCGTCGCCAACGCCCCGGCGGGCTATCGCCGCTACGCCGTCGGCCAAGGCGGTGTGTCGCCGCGGGCGATCCCTGGCGGGGAGGCGATGGTGGTGGTCGACAGCGACGAACACACCGCCGACGGCCACCTGACCGAAGACCTCGCCGCCCGCGTCGCGCAGCAAGACAAGCGCATGAGCAAGCTGGACGGTCTGAGCGCCGAGGCGATGTCGCCGGTGCTGTATGGCCCGCCCGGTGCCCAGACGCTGCTGGTGACGTGGGGTTCGACCTACGGCCCGGCGCGCGAAGCGGTGGACCTGCGCAACGCCGCCGGCCGACCAACGGCCATGCTGCACTTCGCGCAGGTCTGGCCCATCGACACCGCCGCTGCGACAGCGGCCCTCGGCCAGAGAAGCCGCGTGGTGTTCGTCGAGGGCAACCAGACCGGCCAGCTGAGGACCCTCTGCCGACAGCTGCGCCTTGTGGGCGACTGCGAGCTGATCGCCCGTTACGACGGCTTGCCGTTGGTCGGCGGCGAGATAGCGGAACGATTGGGAGGCCGACCATGAACGTGCCCCACGTGGAGCGAGCCGACACGACGCCCGCCTTGTGTCCCGGGTGCGGCAACTATCCGATCCTGTCCTGCCTCCAGGCGGCGCTGGAGCAGGCCGGGGTGGACCGCCGCAACGTGGTGCTGGTCTCCGGCATCGGCCAGGCGGCCAAGCTGCCGCACTACGTCACCGGCGGCGTGAACGTCTTCAACGGTCTGCATGGCCGGGCTATCCCCGCCGCGACCGGCATCAAGCTGGCCAACCACAAGCTCCAGGTCATCATCACCAGCGGCGACGGCGACATGTACGGTGAGGGCGGCAACCACCTCCTGCACGCCATCCGCCGCAACATCTCCCTCAAGGCCTTCGTGCACAACAACCAGGTCTACGGGCTGACCAAGGGCCAGGCCTCGCCGACCTCGCAGGTAGGTTTCGTCACGCCCGCCCAGCCGCACGGGGTGGTGGCGGCCCCGCTGAACCCCCTGGCGATGGCGATTGTGGAGGGGTGCGCGCTAGTGGCCCGGTCGTTCTCGGGCGACAAGGAGCATCTCACGGCCCTGATGGTCGAGGCGCTGCGCCACGAGGGCGGCTTTGTCCTGCTGGATATCCTTCAACCGTGCGTCACCTTCAACCGCATCAACACGTTCCAGTGGTACAAGCAGCGCGTCCGCCGCATCGGGGACGAGCACGATCCCTTCGACCGAGGCAAGGCCCTGGAACTGGCGATGAGGTGGGGCGACGAGATCCCCATCGGCGTCCTCTACCGCTGCAAGCGCCCGACGTTCGAGTCGCGCCTGGGCGTGCTGGCTGAGCGGACGCTCCTGGAACAGTGCGCTCGCGCGGAGTCCTGAGGGATTCCCCGCGGGGTCACCTGGGAAGGAAGTTGTAGATCTGGCTCTCCGTGGGCACCAGGCCGGTCATCAGATACTGCACCGAGGAGACGACCATCCAGATGAGCATCCCCAGCAGGTCGCCTGCGATCAATCCGGTCATCAGCGGCTTGGCCGTGTTGTAGATGCGGTGCCCCCCCAGGCGCATGACGGCCACCTTGACCAGCCAGCCGATCAGGAAGGAACTGCTGAACTGGGACATCGGGTGGGTGTCCCACACGAGGAACACCACCGGGTGCAGCGGCCACCAAGGCAATCGCAGCCGCAGCAGGCCCACCACCAGGACCAGGGCGACGCCGATCCCGGCGGCCGCCAGGAACTTCTTCTGCGGGCGGAAGGCGCCCAGACGCGCAAGGGGGGATAGCTGCTGGGAGGCTTCCAGTTCCCCGGCGATGCGGACCTCCGTCAGCTCGCGGCTGACCACCTCGAAGGAATCCTTCGGTGCGCGGTTCTTCGACCAGTCCAGCTTGAAGCCGAAGTTATAGCTTGTCCACATCGCTACGACGATTCCCACCGCCATGGCCAGCGCGTAGGCGCCCCCGGCGGGCCCGGCGGCACGCGACGGACGAACGCCCACGTTCTCGCAGATCCGCAGGCTGTTGACGAAGTAGGGCATCAGCGCCTGGCTGACGTCCAGACACAGCACCATGCCCAGCAGAGCGATGATGACCATCCCCTGCGGGCCCAGCGCATAGCCGCCGAAGAAACCCACCAACACGCCCAACGGTTGCCACCGCGGCTGGACGAAGAACAGCCCCGTCTCGGCGTTGATGCGCGTGGCCGAGACCAGCATGACGAAGATGAGCAGGAACGTCAGGATCGCCAGCGACCAGGCCAGCCCCTGGCTGACGGCCAGGAGAACCATCCCGGCCAGCGACAGCAGCAGCAGTCGGCAGGCCCAGGCGGCACTGCTTTCCACGGCCGGGTCGCGGCGGAAGGTGAGCGCGCGGGCGAGCACACCCCCGTAGTAGCGCCGGCCGGTGTAGAGCATCATCAGCGCCAGCGCCAGGTAGCTGCCGAACCGCTGCCAACCGCCCGGGCCCCCGCCGACATAATGGCTGGACACATCCACGCCATGCGTGACCATCACCAGACAGGGGCCTAGGAACAGCAGTTGCGACAGGCCCAGGCTGAGGGAGACCTCCGAGGCCAGGAAGAAGCTGAACCCGATCACGACGGGGAACAGCCGCAGCGACGTCAGTTGGGGGGTCCAGGGGAACTTCTTCAGGATGGGCCATTTCGTCTCGAAGAGGGTCCTGAATGGGAAGTCCAGAGGCACCTGGATGAGCCTGTTGCTGTACCACTTGTTCAGACCGTTCACCACGTGGATCGCGGTCACCACGCCCAGGCCGATCCAGAAGAGCTTGTTGCGGAACACCGGCGGCACGGCGGACCCCTGCGGGCGGGACAGCAGCGTCGTGGCGAACTCGGCAATGGGATAGCGCAATCGCTCGTGCGAGGTCCACTGGCGGTGCACGACCAGGCTCAGACAGAGGACCGCGACGGTCATCAACGCCAGCATCGGCGACCAGAAGATCAGCGGACCCACCCAGGGCTTCCAGGGAACGCGATCCAGGGCCAACCATCGGCCTTTCTGCCCGGCCCCGACGACCAGCCAGCTCACGGCATTGGGGTCAATCGGCCCGGCGGCCAAGGCGGGGGTGCCGCCAGACCCGTCGGCCGCAGGCGGGGCGGGCAACATCATGGAGCGCGGCGCGTAGCTGAGCACGCGGTTCTTCCGCCAACCGGGATTGATGCTGTAGTAGTGCACGGGCAGCGACAGCGACGGGATGAAGTTCTCCAGGAACCCGCGCCCCGGGATGCTGCAGGAGGTCATCAGGAGCATCGCCGCGACGGCGAGCTCCGCCGGGCGGAAGCTCCAGGAGCGGCGAAGGCGCCACAGCAGCGGGTTGATGGTCACCATCACCACGGTCAGCGTGCCGATGACCGCGATGGGCAATTGGTGTCCGGCGATCAGGCTGGGCAGCTCCAGCACCTGGTTGTTGATGTAGCCCAGGGTGGCCAGGGCGATGGCGCCAAGCAGCCCCAACAGGATGGCACGCAACGTCATGCTCTGCCCGTCCTTTCCGATCGGAGCGCCGGGGCATTGTGGCACAAAGGCCACCGTGCGGCAACCGAATGATAGGACACCTCGCCCGCCGCGCCTCGGCCGGCCCCCGGTTGCGGGGATCGGAGCGGGTCCGTAGAATGAGGTCGCGCACACGTCGGTTCGCCGGGGCGCGGCGGGTGGTCCGTCGCCCGCTCGGCGAGGCGGCCAGCGCGGTGCCGAAGATATGTTCATACCGATCCGAACCGACTACCGCATGACCCGCACCCCGTGGGTCAATTACCTGCTGGTCGCGATCAACGTGGCCGCGTTCGTGGTCAGCTACCGCTGGATGCTGTCGACCGGGGCGACCCCGGTCACGCACCTGCTGCTGGACCCCGACAATCCCCGTCTCTACCAGTTCTTCACGTCCATCTTCCTGCACGGCAGCATCATGCACATCGTGGGGAACATGGTCTTTCTGTGGGTCTTCGGCAACGCGGTGAACGACCGCCTGGGGCACGCGGGCTACCTGGCCTTCTACCTGGGCGGCGGGGTGCTGGCGGGAGTGGGCTATATCCTTCTGGGCGGGCACTACCCGGTGCTGGGGGCCTCGGGGGCCATCTCGGCCGTGACCGGCGCCTACCTGGTCCTGCTGCCCCGGGCCCGCGTCACGCTGCTGATGTGGCTGTTCTACTTCTTGACGACCATCGAGGTGTCCAGCCTGTACTTCCTGATGTTTCAGTTTGCGTTCAACCTGTGGATGTCGTTGGACGCTCGCTTCGGTGGCGCGGCCTCCTCCGGGGTCGCCTACGCCGCCCACGGCAGCGGGTATGTCTTCGGCATTGCGGTGACGGCGGCCTTGCTGGCGACCAGGCTGCTGCCGCGAGACCCCATGGACTTGCTGAATCTGGTTCGCGCGGCCCGCCGCCGCGCGCACTACCGCCGAATGGTCCAGACGGGGTACGATCCGTTCAATCCGGTCGGCTCGCAGATCGCGGACCCGCAGCGCCGCTGGGTGGATGCCAAGACCACGGCGGCTGCCCCGCCGGACACGCCCGAAGCCCGAGAGCTGCACCTGCGACGCGAGATCGCCGAGGCCTGGTCCCGCCACGATCTACCGGAAGCCGCCGGCAAGTACCTCCAGCTCATCCAGGTCGCCGAGGGCGCGGTCCTGCCGCAGGACCAGCAACTGGACGTGGCCAACCAGCTCATGGCCGTCGAGCAATATCCGGCCGCCGCCGACGCCTACGAGCGGTTCGTGAACCAATACGGGGCCTACGAGCACATCGCGGATATCCACCTGATGCTCGGACTGCTGTATGGCCGATACCTGCATCAGGATGCGCAAGCGGAGCGGCTGCTTCGCCTGGCCCTGGACTCGCTGAAAGATGAACGCAAGCGCCAGCTCGCGCGGGAGGACCTGGAGGCGCTGCGTCAGCGCCGCTAGGATCGCCGCCCGCGTCCGGCCGATGCGAGAAGGACATCGCACGTGCTGAACATCACCCCGCCACCTCCACCGCAACTGGCCATGGCCCCGACCTTGGGGATCGCCGCCGTCGGCGTGGTCCTCGGCGGGGCGTTAGTCCTGTGGGGCCGTGTGCTGAATCGGTCGTTCCTCGCTGCCGTCGGGGCGGCGGCGGGCGTCGTGCTGGCCGATCGCCTCGCGCGGCAGTTCGGTCTGCCCGTTGTGGTGGTGGGCGTGGTGGTGATCCTGAGCCTTGCTGCGCTTGCCGCCATCGCCGCCAGGATCATCTGGCCCCTGGCGGGGGGAGCATTGTTCGGCCTGGTCGCCCTGGGAGTGTTGCTGTCCAGCAGGCTCGAGGCCCTGCCCCCAGCCAGCCAACCGACCTTCCAGGCCGCGACCGTCGTGGACTTCCCCAGCTGGCTGATCGAGTGTCGGCGGTTCCTGGTCGAGGGGGTCGGCGCGGTCTGGCCGGAGCACAGCGTAGCGGTCCTGTGGGTCCTGTGCCTGGGCGGGGGTGTACCGCTGGTGGCGCTGCTGTTGCTGCCCCGGCTGGGCAAGATCTTCATGACCGGCCTGATCGGATCGGTGGGTGTGGTTGGCGGGATATTGCTGGCTGTCAGCCGCGCCCACCGTGCGAGTTGGCCGACGCACTGGTCGGGGTATCTTGTTTGGGGAGGAGCCGTCCTCGTCCTGCTGGTGATCTCCCTGGTGTATCAGTATTGTGGCGACGTGGCCGCACGGCAGGCTCGCAAAGCACGCCAGGACAAGGCCGGAGGCGCCGAGGGGGACGCGAAGCGCGCGTCAAAGAAATCGGCCTTCCCCGGCCGGAAAGGCTAACCCTCGCCATTCGGAAGACCTATGGCCAGAACAGAAGACGTTTCCACGGCCGTCCCGTCCGGTGCGTTTTGGGAGGCGCTCCAATCCGGGCGCCTGCCCACCCAGGACGAATTCGTCCAGGGCCTGACCAGCATGGACCCGCTCCAGGCGGTGCTGCTGCTGGCAGTGGGGCTGACGTACATGATCGTCGGCTACAGGGTCTACAAGGTGTTGGTGACGGCCAACGCGGCGTGCCTGGGCTTTGCCCTGGGACACGTGATCGGTCGGTTGGCTGCCAGTCCGCACGACCTACCGGCCGTGACCGGCATCGCCGGAGCCCTGCTGCTGGGGGTGCTGTCCTGGCCCTTGATGAAGTTCACCGTGAGCCTGATGGGGGCCCTGGTGGGGGGGCTGGCAGGGATGCTCCTGTGGCAGTACCTGTTCACCGTGGCTGGACGACCGGAACTGGTTTCCTACTCCTGGACGGGCGGGCTGCTGGGGTTGGTCACCCTGGGCATGCTGACGTTCCTCACGCTGCCATTCACCACCATGGTCTTTACGTCCCTGCAAGGCTCGGGGATGGCTGTCTCGGCCGTCCTGAGCATGCTGCTTCACTACGAGCGGTTCCGCATGGACGTGGAAGACGGCCTGACGAACAACATCCACCTCCTGCCGCTGCTAATTGCGGTTCCAGCGATCGTTGCGGTGGTCGTCCAGGACGCCACGGCAGTCAAGAAGGCCAAGAAGAAACCCTAGGGGAACGGCCAGCAGGCGGGCTAGGACGCGCGCAGCTCCTGCTTGGATTCGCTGAGCCTGCGGGCCTGGAGTATCGCCGCTAGGACGATGTGCCTCAGCCGCTGCATGCTGGTCCCGGCGAGGAACTCATCGGTAAAGTCCATCTTGAAGCCGCATTCCGCCTCACGGAGAATCTTAATCAGTGAGCGGCGATTCATCTTCGCCAGCGTGCTTGCCAGGGTATCGGCGTGCGCCTGCCGCCAAGACTTGCCAGGGCTGTCGTGTTCCATTGCCGCTCCCGGTGCTTCACCTTCCGCATCTACTATCGGCTGGGACCGACACGGACGTTGAGTTCGCCCATGCACCCCGCCTGTGGCCGCCGCGCGCGACGTGGCGCTCTGGCCGGCACACGAAGCCAGGAACGTGACCCTTGCCGCAACCAGGGACCGAGGCCGGGGTGCTTTGTGCGCGCAGGCAAAAGCGCACGTTCGTTGGGCTGGGCTAACCTTCTCCGCAAAGAACGCTTAAGGTTCCACGCGGCGACAGCAAGAGACCTCGTCGCCAAGTTCTTGGGGCCAGGCGGAGGGTTTGGCAGGAGAATTGCTAAGCCCACCGCTGTGGAGAACGTGTGCACAACCTCCGTGTGAGAGCCCCTAAGAGGCTGGCAACAATGGGGTTATGCAAAAGTTGTTGCTGCCGTCGGGTGTGAGTATGATAACATGGCCTCAGCGCAGCGATTCTGATAATCCCCGCTGGCAGAAGGTGCCTTTGTGGCCCTGAAAACGTCGGATTTCGACTACCCGCTGGATATCGCTCTGGTCGCCCAGCACCCCAGCGCTCAGCGGGATCAGTCGCGCCTGCTGGTGCTCCGCCGCCGCGACGGGCGGGTGAGCGATCACGTGTTCTCGGAGTTGCCCGGCATCCTCAAGGCTGGGGACCTATTGGTGGTAAACGACACCGCCGTCATTCCCGCCCGCTTCCTCTGCCGCCGGGGCGGTGGCGGCAGGGTTGACGGGCTGTTCCTCCGCGAGCTGTCCCCAGGGCGCTGGGAGGTCATGCTCCGCAACGCCGGCCGCTGCCGCCGGGGTGAGACACTCACCGTCGAAGCCTCCCCGGGAGTCGTCGTCGAATTAGGCAAACGGCTGGGAGAGGGACGGTACGAGCTGACGGTCAGTCCGGCGCGGCTGGCGCTGGACCTACTGAGGGAGTTTGGCCTGCCGCCGCTGCCACCGTATATCCGCCGAGCGGGTGGTGAGCATGCTGCGGCTGATCGGCAGCGATACCAGACGGTCTACGCGGCCCGTCCCGGGGCGGTGGCGGCCCCGACGGCAGGTCTGCACTTCACCCACGAACTGCTAGCGGCCCTAGCCGGCAAGGGGATCCACACCGCAGCGGTCACGCTGCACGTGGGGGTGGGCACGTTCGCCCCCGTCAAGGCCGAGGACCCGATCGCCCACCGCATGCACGCCGAGTGGTACGAACTGCCCGCCAGCACGGCTGAGGCAGTGCAGGCCGCCCGGCGGGAGGGGAGGCGGGTCGTGGCCGTCGGCACCACCTCCCTGCGAGTCCTGGAGACCGCCGGGGTTGCTGGGAGAGTGCTGGTCGCCGGTAGCGGCTGGACGGAGCTGTTCGTCTATCCGCCGGCCCGGTTTCGCGTGGTCGATGCCCTGATCACCAACTTTCACCTGCCGCGGACCACGCTGCTGATGCTGGTGGCTGCCTTTTGCTCCCCCGGTGACGAGAAAGGCCTGGAGAGGGTCCGCGCCGCCTACGCCCACGCCTCCGCCCAGCGGTATCGCTTCTACTCCTACGGCGACGCCATGCTCATCCAATAGGACCCCTAGGGACCCGGTCCAACGCCTCCGCCGGCGGGACGGAAGCGATGGGTTTGACTGCGGCTATGGGAGGCCGGCCTACACCAGGCCTTGGGCCATCATGGCCCCAGCGACCTTGAGGAAGCCGGCAATGTTGGCCCCAATGACCAGGTTGCCCTTGGCCCCGTAGACCTCGGAGGCCTGGACGCACTGGTCGTAGATGTTGTCCATGATCTGCTTCAGCCGGGCGTCGACCTCCTCGAAGGGCCAGCTCAGCCGCATGGAGTTCTGGCTCATCTCCAGCGCGCTGGTGGCCACGCCGCCGGCGTTGGCGGCCTTGGCCGGGGCAAAGGAGACGCCGGCGTCCAGGAAGACCTTCATGGCTTCGGGGGTCGAGGGCATGTTGGCGCCCTCGCCGACGGCCTTGCAGCCGTTCTTGACGAGCGCCTTGGCGGCGGCTTCGTCGATCTCGTTCTGCGTGGCCGAGGGCAGCGCCACGTCGCACGGGGTGGTCCAGATGCCCTCCCAGCCCTCGGTGTATTTTGCTGAGGAGTGCTCCTGAGCGTATTCCTTGATCCGCCCGCGCTCGACTTCCTTGATGCGCTTCACGGTGTCCACCTTGATGCCCCTGGGGTCCACGATGTACCCGTTGCTGTCCGACAGGGCGATGACGTTCGCGCCGAGCTGCTGGGCCTTCTGGGCGGCGTAGATGGCCACGTTGCCCGAGCCGGAGATGACGACCTTCAGGCCCTTCCAACTCATCCCGCGGGCCTCGAGAATGCGGCTGACGAAGTAGACCAGCCCGTAGCCCGTCGCCTCGGTGCGGACCAGCGACCCGCCGTACTCCAGCCCCTTGCCGGTGAACACGCCGGTGAAGGTGTTGGTGAGCTTCTTGTACATGCCGAACATGTAGCCGATCTCGCGCCCGCCCACGCCGATGTCCCCGGCCGGGACGTCGGTGTCCGGGCCGACGTGGCGGAACAGCTCGGTCATGAAGCTCTGGCAGAAGCGCATCACCTCGTTGTCGCTCTTAGCTTTGGGGTCGAAGTCGCTGCCGCCCTTGCCGCCGCCGATAGCGGTGGTCGTCAGGGCGTTCTTGAAGACCTGCTCGAACCCCAGGAACTTGATGATCCCCAGGTACACCGAGGGATGGAACCGCAGGCCGCCCTTGTAGGGCCCGATGGCGCTGCTGAACTGCACCCGAAACCCGCGGTTGACCTGCACCTGTCCCTTGTCGTCCATCCAGGGCACGCGGAACATCAACTGCCGCTCCGGCTCGACGATCCGCTCGAAGATCTTGGCCTTGGCCAGTTCGGGGTGCTTGTCGATGACCACCGCGACCGACTCGGCCACTTCATGCACGGCCTGGTGGAACTCCGTCTCCCCGGGGTTCCGCGCGACGACTGTGGCCATGACGCTGTCGACGAACTGTGCGCTCATCCCTGCTGTCTCCTTCCCGTTGGCCCGGCGGGCCTGGTTGCCTGTTGTTGCGCCCGCCGGGGGGCGGCTGCCCCGGATGCTCGGCAGAGCGGCACCTTAGTCAGTCGCGTTAAGCTAACATGAAGCGGCTGCCCTCATCCATAAAAACCCCTAATAGCCACCGCCATGGCGCCTAATCCTCGCAAGGTGCCTGGCCGGGCCGTACCGATGGGTCCCCGGGAAACTGCTACGGGTGCGTCAGGACTGCCCGATTCTGCGGCGGGGTTACTGGGGGGTCGAGGTGCGGATCGGCTGTGAAGCCGGCTGCGAAGCGGGCTGGGAGGCGGGGGCAGAGCTCGCCTGCCCGGTCAACACGAACCGCGCATAGCCGGCCAGGATCGGGTCCTCAGGTGCTGAGGCCTGGAGCTTGAGGGCGTAGTCCTTGGCCTGGTCGGCCTGGCCGAGGTTGGCGTGCACGTAGGTGGCGATGAAGTAGAGCATGGGGTCGCCGGCGGGGGTGTGCTCCAGCCGGGTCGCGAGGAATTGCAACCGTCGGCCCATCAGTTCGGCGTCGGTCATGCCTGCGATGTCCAGTCCCGAGGTCAGGATGGGTGGGAAGATCTCGGCGGAACGGTAGAGATGCTGGGCCGCCCCCAGCGACTCCCCGGCCCCGAACAGCGCCAGGCTCAGGCCCAGCCGGGGCAGGGGGTTGCCCGGCTGGAGCGACGCAGCCCGGCGGTAGCCTTCCGCGGCGTCGTAATGCCGGCCTTCCTTGAGGTCGCGCTGGGCCGTGGCCATGGTGGCGTTGAACTCATCGCGTCCGGTCCCGGCCAAGCCGCGCAGCAGCAGACCCCCGCGAGGGGAGTACTCGACCAGCGTGCCTCTGCCGGTCATCAGCGAGGGCCCTTCTTCGCCTACGGCGGCCGGGTGGGTGCGCAGGGAAGGCTGCCTTGCGCGGATCTGCTCGGCCACCGAACCAGGGGCCGGCGGCTGCTCTCCCCCGGCGGAGGGCAACGGCTCGGCGGTCGCCACCGTGCCGCCCTGCAAGCGCACTAGCACGTCGCTGAAGACATCCTGGTCGGGCGCCAGTGGCGCGGCACCACTGCGCAGGTACGGCGGCTGGGCGGCCGGGGCCCCCATCATCGTCGCGCTGGGTTCGTTGGGCTCAACCTCCCAGGGGCGCAATCCGATCTGGCGGCGCCGCGCTTCAGCGGCTGAAGGATCCACCCGGGTGTCCAGCTCGCTTCGGACCGTCAACTCGGCGGGCATCTGGACCTGGTTGAGCTCCTGAGCCAGCCGGTCGCGGTGCCTGGCATCGGGAACGGCAAACAGGTTGGCCGCGCTGGCGCGGTCGCCCGCAGCAAGATCCCCGACGTCAAACCGCAAGAACGATCCCTCGGCGGGGCGCGCCCTCAGGCCCATGAGCCCGGTTGAGGGAGTCAGGGCCAACGGCGTGTAGGCCACGGTGCCGCCCTGGCCGAACAACCCCGCCGGTGGGAGGGTTCGCCAGACCGGGCCTCCCGGAATGACCTGACCCGATGCGATGGAGCGCAGCCCTACGAGCGTCCTGGCTGGGTCGTAGTAGGGCACCGGGGCATAGGTCTGCCCGCGGGCCACGTCCTGAGCCCCTACGGATTGCCGGCGGAAGGCCTCAAGGCTGTCGGTCGGGAGCGCCAGGCTGAGCTGGTCCACCGGATAGTAGCTCAAGGCGCCTCGGAACCCGGCCAGCCCAGTGACTTGTCGGTTGACGATGAGCTGGCTGTCCAGGAACCCGGTGCCAGGATAGGCGATATTGTAGCCCCCGCCGCCGACGTAGGGATTGGCGTCGAGCGCCCGGCCCTCCTGAAGGATGCGGACCTGCCCTGCGGACCACGTGGTGACCGCCAATACCACCAAGGCCAGGATGAACCGCCCGCGCGCCGTTGTCATGGTGTGCGCCGGGGGCGCCGCGTCAGTCCTCGCTGGCAGGCCGGTGCCCCCCGAGTTCGGCCTCATCTTTGCCCAACGAGTGAAGCCAGCGACTGCGCCCGTACAACTTGGAGCTTATCACAATGTCTCGCCAAAACAAACGTTTCCCCGGCCGCTTATGGCAGCCGGACGGGCCGGTTGCCAGGGGTTCCGTCAGGTATCCCTGGGGTTGTTCCCAATGACGCATCTTTCCCTCCTTCCTCGTCCTGCGGATTGGCTTTGCGGCCCGCTCACCAGGGCCAGACCGCACGGCGGGGCTCCCTCCCTGCCTACAATGATGTCATCGGCAGTTTGAACCGGCGTCTCATCTCATTCTACGCTGCAGCCTAGCCCCTTGGTTCGCGGGGTGAGTTGCTGTAATCATAATGACGGTAATTGCCGATGTGAGTTAGGAGTACGGTGATACCGGCGGGCCCGGCCGGCCGGAATGTTACTGCGCCACCGGCCCCACAGGAACACGCAGGAAGCGTATGCGACCTCTCAGAACGTTCACCATCGAGCCGTCGTTGCCCGAAGTGCTGACGCCCCTGCTGGAGATCGCCCACAACCTCTGGTGGAGCTGGCACGGCGACGCCCAGGACCTGTTCCGCCGGTTGGACTCCGACGCCTGGGAAGACTGCTACCACAACCCCGTGGCCATGCTGGGCCGGATCGACCAGCAACGGCTGATGGACATGGCCAAGGACGACGGCTTCCTCACCCACCTCCAGCGCGTCCACCAGGACCTCACCGACTACCTCGGCAAGCCGGGGTGGTGGACCAAGACCTTCGGCGGCGATCGGACCGTGCAGGTCGCCTACTTCTGCGCCGAGTACGGCATCACCGAGTGCCTGCCGATGTACTCCGGCGGCCTGGGCGTCCTGGCCGGGGACCACATCAAGAGCGCTTCGGACATCGATGTGCCGCTGGTGGGCGTGGGCATGCTCTACCAGCAGGGCTACTTCCGCCAGCGCCTCAACGCCGACGGCTGGCAGCTGGAGCTGTTCCCGCGGAACGACTTCCACAACATGCCCGTGCGGCTCATCCGGGGCGACAACGGCCAGCCGGTCACGATCGGCGTGGAGATGCTGGGGCGGGTGGCCAAGGCCCAGATCTGGCGCCTCCAGGTAGGGCGGGTCAGCCTGCTGCTGCTGGACACCAACGTGCCGGAAAACTCCCCCGAGGACCGGCACATCACCAGTCAGCTCTACGGCGGTGACCAGGAGATGCGCATCCGCCAGGAGATCGTCCTGGGCATCGGCGGCGTGCGGGCGATGAAGGCCCTGGGCATCAGCCCCAAGGCCTTCCACATGAACGAGGGGCACTCGGCCTTTCTGGGCCTGGAGCGCACGCGCATCCTGATGGCCGAGCAGGGCGTCACGTTCGATGAGGCCCGCGAGGCCGTGGCGGCGTCGAACGTGTTCACCACGCACACACCGGTCCCGGCCGGCAACGACGCCTTCGAACCCTGGCTCATCGACAAGTACTTCGCGAACTACTGGGTGCAGTTGGGCCTGACGCGCGAACAGTTCCTGGCCTTGGGCCGCCAAGAGACGGGCAACAAGGACGAGCCCATGAACCTCACGGTCCTGGCGCTGCGGTTCAGCGGTGCCCGCAATGGGGTGAGCAAGCTGCACGGAGAAGTGAGCCGCAAGCTGTGGGCGGGCGTCTGGCCGGGGGTGCCGGTCAGCGAGGTGCCCATCGAGGCCGTGCGCAACGGCGTGCACGTCCGCAGTTGGATCAGCCACGACATGGCCACGCTGTACGACCGCTACCTCGGCCCGGGCTGGCACGAGCGGCCCATGGACGCCACCGTGCGCAAGGCCGTCGACCAGATCCCCGACATGGAACTGTGGCGCACGCACGAGCGGCGGCGCGAGCGGCTGGTCGCCTTTGCCCGCAGGCGCCTGCGCGAGCAGCTTTCCAAGCGCGGCGCCGGCTCGGCGGAACTGGCCGCGGCCGAGGAAGCCCTGGACCCCGAGGCGCTGACCATTGGCTTTGCCCGGCGGTTCGCCACCTACAAGCGGGCCAACCTGATCCTGGCGGACCTGGATCGGCTGACCAAGCTCGTCTCCCGCGCCGACCGGCGCTGCCAGATGATCTTCGCCGGCAAGGCCCATCCGCGCGACAACCCCGGAAAGGACCTCATCCGTCAGATCGTCCACGCCGGCCGGCTGGGGGTGCTGCGACGGTCGGTGGTGTTCGTGGAAGACTACGACATGAACGTGGCCCGCTACCTCGTGCAGGGCGTGGACATCTGGCTGAACACGCCGCTACGTCCCATGGAGGCCTCGGGCACCAGCGGCATGAAGGCCGCGGCCAACGGCGCGCTCAACGTCTCGGTCCCCGACGGCTGGTGGGCCGAGGGCTACGACCCATCCGTCGGCTGGGCCATCGGGTCCGGGGAGGCCTACGACGACCTGGAGTACCAGAACACCGTCGAAAGCCAGGCCCTCTACGACCTGCTGGAGAAGGAGATCCTCCCGCTGTTCTACGACCGCGGCGCGGACGGTCTGCCCCGCGGGTGGATCGGGCGGATGAAGGCCTCCATCGGCACGCTGGTGCCCGTGTTCAACACCCACCGCATGGTCCGCGAATACGCGGAGCGGTGCTACGTGCCGGCCGCCAAGCGCTGGGACGAGCTGACGGCCTCCGGCCTCGCCCGAGGCAAGGAGCTGGGAGCCTGGAAGCAGAAAGTCCGCGAGCACTTCAGCGAGGTCCGCGTGGAGAGCGTCAGCGACGACATGGGCGATGGCGGCGGGGGCACCAAGGTCGGCAAGAGCGTGCGCGTGCAGGCGGTGGTCAACCTCGGACGGCTCAGCGCCTCGGACGTGACGGTGGAGCTGTACTGCGGTGCGCTGGACGAAGACGGCCAGCTCAACGCCGGCCGGGCCTTGCCGATGGAGCAGGGAGGCCAGGAAGGCGGCAACCGCGTCCGCTACAGCGTGGACATGCCCTGCGCCCGCAGCGGCATGGCCGGCTACACCGTCCGCGTGCTGCCCAGGCATGAGCTGCTGGCCAGTCCGCACGAACTGGCCATGATCCGCTGGGCCTAGGACCCGCCCGGCAGCACGCACCCCTGACCGCGCGGGGCTACTGACGTGCGCGGCGTTGTGGGGTTTCTCACCAGGTTCTTGTCCCGCGGCATCCATCAGCAAAATGCCTACTTTTCCGGCTTTGTCTCCTTGACCGTTAGGCGCCAGGGCGTTACAAACACGCCTAAACTCATCCGCCAGTCACCCGAGGGCGCTATGCCAAGAACGACCGGTGCAATCGCGTTGGCGTTGGGAACGTGGTTGCTCCTCAGTGGATGCGTCAAGCCGCCCAGCGCCCAGACGGCTGTCGATCACTTCGTCAGAGGCAAGATCCTCATGGACGCCGGGGACATCGAGACCGCCCTGGCCGAGCTGGGCGCGGCGGTCAAGATCGACCCGGAGCTGTCCATCGCCCACTCCACCATCGGCGACATCCACCGGCGGCAAGGCAATTGGGAACTCGCCCGCGGGGCCTACGAGGACGCCTGCCGGACCAACCCCTTTGCCTTCCGGGCGCACTACAACCTCGGCGTGACCTACCAGGCCCTCGCTGCGGCTGCCCAGGCCGCCGAGGCGGTCAAGGACTACCTCACCAAGGCCGTCGAGGTCTATCTGCGGGCGATCATGCTTCGGCCGGGGGACTTCGACAGCCACCTGAACATCTCCGCCTGCTACTTCCAGCTCGGCTACGCGGCCGAGGCGGAGCGATACTGCCAGACCGCCCTCCAGATCGACCCCAACAGCGCCATGGCCCACGCCAACCTGGGGACCATCCACCAGAGCCAGGGCAACCTTGACGAGGCCATCCAAGCCTACAAGGCCTCGCTGGAACTGGACGCCAACCAGCCCGACGTGCTGATGTGCCTGGGTTCGGCCTACGTGCGCCAGCGGGAGTTCAACGCGGCGCTTGAGACCTACACCGAGGCCGTCACGCAGGCCCCGACCGACTCGGGGCCGTGGGAAAAGACCGGCGCCTGCTACTTCTATCTGCGCGACTTCGCCAAGGCCCAGGACGCCTACGCCCAGGCCCTGTCGCTGAACCCCCTCAGCGCCGCCGCCCACCGAGGCCTGGGCGTGGCCTACATGGCCCAGTTCATCCTGGACCGCCACCGGACCGACCTCCGCGACAAAGGCCTGGAGGCCTGGCAGACGTCCCTGTCGATCCGGCCGGACCAGGAGGACCTCATCCACCTGGTGCAGAAGTACTCCACGACCCTCGGCAGACCGTGAGCGGATGGCGGCGGCTGTTCGGGTCGGGACTGTTCGACTGCTCGGGGCCTCGTGATGCCGGCTCGGCGGGCGTTTCCCCTTCACAATCGCACCCACGGTGCGTATACTGGGGCGACCCCTGGGGATGTAGCTCAGTTGGGAGAGCGGCTGGTTCGCAATCAGCAGGTCGCGGGTTCAAATCCCGCCATCTCCATCCTGCTTCGCTCGGCCCCCCAGAAGGGGGCCGAGCTTCGCAGGACTTGGCCTGCGGAGTGAGCGAAGCGAGTCGAAGGGGATCTGCCTACCCGCTTCGCTCGGTCCAAGGGTTTCCCTGAACCAGGGATGGGCCTCCTTGCACAAAAGGGT
>JALHTV010000084.1 GCA_022866005.1 Phycisphaerae bacterium | reverse complement strand
GCCCGCGCGCCCAGGGCCGTGCGGGTCTCGATCAGGTTCGCGAGCAGCAGGAAGAACGCCACCGCCCCGGCGGCCTTGTAGTCGATGGCCGCGATGGCCGCGATCACCGCCAGCGCCACCAGCTCGTCCATGTTCGTCTCCCCGTGCAGCAGGGCCCTGGCGGCGTGGAGGATGATGGGGATCCCCAGCAGCAGCGCCCCCAGCAGGGCCAGGCTGTCGCTGTGGAAGTTGTAGGTCTTGCCCGCGATGGTGACGGCCTGATCGGCGAAGGCCCAGTCGGCCACGTAAGAACAGACCACCAGCACGCCTCCTAGGAGGATGCCGATGATCAGCAGGCTCGTTCGCCCGGTCTGGGCCTCCACCGAGCCCTTCAGGATGTCGTGAGCCATTCGTTGCTCCCCGAGTCAGGATTCCGCGGAAGCAGGCGGCCTGGGATGAGCGTAGGCGCCCTTGACGCTACCTCTTACGATGCGAGCCCGCAGGAGGTTCGCACGAAAGGCAGTTTATAGAGACCGCTTACGGCCTATGCAACCCCATCGTGTCCGCTTAGAATGCCGGCATGGGAGTGTACGAGGTGACCGTCGAGGGCCGCTTTACCGCCCGGCACGCCGTCCGCCTGGGCGATGGGGAGTTTGAGGCCCCGCACGAGCACGATTGGACCGTCACGGCCACGTTCCGCTCGGACCGGCTGGACCCGGTCATGGGCGTGGTGATCGACTTCCTGGCCGTCCAGGAGGCCCTGCGGGCCGTGACCCGAGGCCTGGAAGGGGGGGAGCTCAATGCCCTGACCGACTCCACCACGACCGGGGCATCGGCCGAGCGGGTGGCGGAGTTCATCGCGCGGGCGCTGATGCGGCGCCTGGGGGGCGAATCGGCCGGGCTGCACCGCCTGGCCGTCAGCGAGGCGGCGGGCTGCTGGGCGGCGTGGTATCCCAACCGGCCCTGAGCGCCGCGCGCGGGGGGCGGCGGCGAGGTAGAATTGAGTGAGCGCCCGTGCGTGTCCGGCGGGCGGGATGCGGAGAGTATGGACGTCGAGAAGTGCGACAAGTGCGGCAAGCCCGCCACGATCCTGTTGACCGACGTGGTCGACGGCAAGCTCACCGAACGCCGGTTTTGCCAGGCCTGCGCCGCCGCCGAAGGCGTGGTCGTGAAGACCAACATGTCCCTGGGCGAGCTGCTGGAGGACTTCGTGATGCACACCTCTCAGCAGGCCGGCGCCAATGTGACCTGCGACGTGTGCGGGTTGACGTTCGCGGAGTTCCGCCAGCAGAAGCTGCTGGGCTGCCCGCACGATTACGACGCGTTCGAGCCGGCCCTGCGCCCGCTGATCGAAGGCGCCCACGCCGGGGCGAGCCAGCACGTCGGCAAGGCGCCGCACCGCAGCGGCGGCCAGCAGAAGAAGCAAAACGCCCTGCTCCGCCTGCGGGCGGATCTCAAGAAGGCCGTCGCCGCCGAAGACTACGAAAAGGCCGCCATGCTGCGCGATCAGATACAGGAGCTGGAGGCGTCATGAAGCTGGCGGATCTGACCCGACAGGCCGGGGAGTGGCTGCGCGGCGCCGGCCCCATGGAGGACGTCGTCATCTCCTGCCGCGCGCGCCTGGCCCGCAACCTGGCCGGGGTGCCCTTCCTGTCGCGCTGCACCACGGACCAGAAACAGGACGTGGCCAACCGCCTGCGGGGTGAGATTCTCCAAGCCAACATCGCGCCGACCGTGCTGTACGTGGACGTGGCCGCGGCGGGGGCGCTGGACCGCCAGCTCCTGGTGGAGCGCCATCTCATCTCCCGCGAGCACGCCACCGCCGACCACCCCCGCGGCGTGGCCATCGCCACCGGGGAGACCCTGGCGGTCATGATCAACGAGGAAGATCACCTTCGCATGCAGGCCTTCCGCAGCGGGCTCCAGATGTCCGAAGCCCTCGCCGAAGCCACTCACCTGGACGACCGGCTGGAAGAGCGCCTGGACTTCGCCTTCCACAGCCGCTACGGGTACCTGACGGCCTGCCCCACGAACGTCGGCACCGGCCTGCGCGTCAGCGCCATGCTGCACCTGCCGGCGCTGAAGATGTCAAGCCAGATCGAGAAGGTCCTCCGGGCGGCCAAGGACCTGCACCTGGAGGTCCGCGGGCTGTACGGCGAGGGCACCGAGGCGCTGGGCGACTTCTTCCAGGTGTCCAACCAGACGACCCTGGGCGTCAGCGAGGAGCAGATCGTCGAGGACTTCGCCGGGGAGCTGATCCCCAAGTTCGTGGAATACGAGCGGCAGGCCCGCGACTCCCTGCGCCAGCGACAAGGTCCGGCCATCGAGGACAAGGTGCAGCGCAGTCTGGCCATCCTGCGGTCGGCCAGGCTCATGAGCAGCCAGGAAACCACCTTCCTGCTGTCGCTGCTGCGCCTGGGCGTCACGCTGGGGCTGATCAGCGATGTGGACATCAAGACCGTCAACGAGATCTTCCTCCTGAGCCAGCCCGCGCACCTCCAGAAGGTCCTCAAGCGGGAACTGAACGGCCTGGTGCGCGCCGAGGCCCGCGCCACCTACATCCGCAAGCGCCTGGGGGCCAACCAGGACCCTCCCGACCGATGACGGAATCCGCCCCGGCCGAGCGACCCTCCCAGACACCCCCGCACGCCACCTGGCGCGCCGCCATTCGCGGCAATGTCCTGATGATGGGGCTGGTCAGCCTGCTCACCGACTTCTCCAGCGAGATGATGAACCCGCTGCTGCCGGTGTTCCTGGCGGGCTTGGTGCCGCTGGGCTGGGCGCCGTTCTACGTGGGGCTGATGGAAGGTGTCGCCGAGACCGCGGCCAGCCTGCTCAAGCTGGTCTCGGGGCGGATGAGCGACGCGTGGGGCCGCCGCAAGGCCTTGGTGGTGGTCGGCTACGGCCTGAGCGCGGTCTTCCGCCCGATGATGGCCCTGGCGGCGGCCGGGTGGCACGTGGTGGCCATGAAGTTAGCCGATCGCGTGGGCAAGGGTATCCGCACCAGCCCGCGCGACGCCCTGATCAGCCAGGCGGCCGCCCCGCAGTTCCGCGGGCTGGCCTTTGGCTTCCACCGCGCGATGGACCATCTCGGGGCGATCCTGGGCCCGCTGGCGGCCATCGCCATCCTGTACGCCTTCCTGGGCGGTGGGCTGTTCGAGCACACCGGTTGGTTCGGCAAGGCCGGCGGGCAGACCGGCGCGCGGACGATTCACGCGCTGCGGTGGCTGTTCGCCATCGCCCTCATTCCCGGCCTCGCGGCGATGGTGGTGCTGGTGGGCAAGGTCCGCGAGATGGTCCCCGCCCCCGCGGCGGGTGAGGCATCGGGCGGCGTGAAGGGCTGGCGCGACCTGCCGCGGGGCTTTTACGCCTTCGTGGGCATCGTGATCCTGTTCGCCCTGGGAAACAGCAGTGACCTGTTCATCATGCTGTACGGCTGGGAGCGCGTCGGCCTCAGCGTGATGGACCTGATCGGCCTGTGGATCGCGCTGCACCTGGCCAAGGTGGCCTTCAGCTTCCCCGGCGGGGCGCTGTCGGATCGCCTGGGCCGCCGGCCGCTGATCGTGGCCGGCTGGGCCGTCTATGCGCTGGTGTACCTGGGCTTGGCGGCGGTGGGGCAGGCGTGGCAGCTCTGGGGCCTGGTGGTCGCCTATGGGGTCTACTACGGCCTGACCGAAGGGGCCGAAAAGGCGCTGGTGGCCGACTTCGTGCCCGCCCAGCAGCGCGGCACGGCGTTTGGCATCTACCACGCAGCCGTGGGGGTGTCGGCCTTGCCGGCCAGTTTGATGTTCGGGGTCTTCTGGAGCACCATCGGGCCGGTGGTGGCCTTTGGGATCGGGGCGGCCTTGGCGGGTGCGGCGGCGGTGCTGCTGATCGTGCTGCTGTCGACGGCGCGCGGCAGGCAACAAGCGTAGCGGCCCGCTACAGGAGCTTGCGGAGGTAGCCGCGAGCGGTGGCGAACCAGTCGCTGCCCCAGCGGTCCAGCCCGTACAGCAGCAGCGTCGCCAGGGCCACCGGTGTGGTCTCCTGGCCGTGTTTTTCGATGAAGCTGACCACCGAGGTCGGCCGATCCCGCACGGCCACCAGCTCGCTGTGCTCATTGCCTTCCACGGCCCCCTTGGCTGACGCCCGCAGCGTGCGGACGTCCGCGGCGACATCGATGCGGAATATCAGCTCCGGCTGCGGGAGGGCCTTGTCGCGCACCAGCCCCAGACAGACGGCGGGCCCGCCGCGTCGCGGGACGGTGCCGGTTTCCTCTCGCAGTTCTTTCCGCATCGCGTCGAACGGGTGCTGGGGCCGGCTGGCGTCGTCCAGCTCCACGATGCCGCCGATGGGATGGACCATGCCTCCGTGCCAGGCCACCTGGTCGCTGCGGCGGCCCAGGACGATGAAGCCGTCGGAGGCGATCACCGCGGCCGAGACGCCCAAGGGGCTCGCCAGGACCTCCGGGCCTGCGGTGTGGACCAGGTGCGGGTTGGCGTAGTTGGTGCCCAGGAACTCGCGGAAGGTGGTAGGCCCGGCCACCAGGTGCAGCGTCCGGCCTTTCACGGCGTAGTCGATCAGGCGGCACAGTTGCCCGTCGTAGAGCTTCCGCCCGGTCCGCCGCGCGAGGTCCATCGCCTGGTCCCACGCGCGGTCGATGAGGCGGTCGATCTCCGCCGTCGAGCGGCGCTCGCGGTCCGTCCAGGTGAGCGTCACGTTGCGGCGGCCGAACGGCCCCAGGGCGTCCAGGAGGAACGGCCCGCAATCGCAGGACCCGTTGGCCGTCGGGGAAGCCGGGCCGGGCGAGGATGATTTGCGCTGGGGCACGCCTAGACCCCTTTGAGCCACCCGGCGAGCTGCTCGGCGAAGTAGGTGATGATCAGGTCGGCCCCCGCGCGCTTGATGGCCGTGGTGATCTCCAGGGCGGCCGCGCGCTCCTCCAGCGCGCCCGCGGCGGCGCCGGCCTTGAGGGCGGCATACTCCCCGCTGACGTGATAGGCGGCGATCGTCAGGTCCGTCCGGCGGCGCAGCTCGGCGATCACGTCCAGGTAGGCCCCGGCGGGCTTGACCATGAGGATGTCGGCGCCTTCCTCGATGTCAGCGGCGGCCTCGGCCCAGATGCCGCGCGGGTTGCGGGGGTCCATCTGATAGGTCCGGCGATCGCCAGAGGCCGGGGCCGAGCCGGCCGCGTCGCGGAAGGGGCCGTACAGCGAGCTTGCGAACTTGATCGCGTAGGCCAGGATGCCCACGTTGCCCAGCGCCGAGCCGTCCAGGGCCGAGCGGATCGCCGCGACCTGCCCGTCCATCATGGCTGAGGGGGCGACCAGGTCCGCCCCGGCCTCGGCGTGGGACAGGGCCACCCGCGCCAGGGCCTGGAGCGTGGCATCGTTGTCCACGTCCGTCGAGCCGTCGGGCCGGCGGAGGAGCACGCCGCAATGGCCGTGGTCGGTGTATTGGCACAGGCAGACGTCGGTGATGACGAGCGTCTGCGGGAGGTGCTTCTTGATCTCGCCCGTCAGGCGCTGGACGGGCCCGCGGGCGTCCCAGGCCGAGGTCCCCTCGGCGTCCTTGGCCGCGGGCAGGCCGAATAGCAGCACCGCGGGCAACCCCGCATCCGCCCAGCAGCGGACGGTTTCGAGCGCAGTGTCCACCGAGAGCTGGTACTGGCCGGGCAGCGTGGGAATCGCCACGCGGCGGTTTTCCCCCTCGCAGACGAACAGTGGCGCGATCAGCTCGGAGGCCGACAGCCGCACCCCGGCGAGCATCTCCCGAAGCGTGGCATTGGCGCGCAGACGCCGCAACCGTCTTTGCGGATATCCGGGCATGGTTTCCCATTGTACGGGGGGAGGGCCGTGTCCGCCGCGCAAAACACGATCGCAAACCTCCGTCCAACTCACCCTACTTGCCCCCGTGTGGCGGCCCGGTCATAATGCCGGCGCCGGTCCACCAGGTAGACCCTTTCAAGGACCCATCGCGTGAGAGACTTTCTGCTGGCCTTCGTGCCGATCTTTGTGGCGGTGGACGCCATTGGCGTAGTGCCCGTCTTCCTCAACCTCACCGAGGGCCTGGACAAGCTCGAGCGCCGCAGGATCGTGCTCCAGTCCTTCGTGACCGCCCTGGCGGTGGCGGTGGGGTTCATCTTCCTGGGCAAGGCCGTCTTTCGCGTGATGGGGGTGACGGAGTACGACTTCATGGTGGCCGGGGGGGTGCTGCTGTTCGTCCTGGCCACGGTGGACCTGGTCAGCGGAGTGAAGTTCGCCCGCCAGATGCCGACCCTGGGGGCCTTCCCGATCGGCACGCCGCTGATCGTCGGCCCGGCGGTGCTGACGACCTCGTTGATGCTGGTGGATGTCTACGGGCTGTGGCCGACGCTGGCGGCAGTGGTGGTCAACGTGGCGCTGGGGTGCGTGGTGCTGCTCAGTGCCGACATCCTGGAGCGCGCCCTGGGCAGGGCCGGCTCGCGGGCGGTGTCCAAGGTGGCCATGCTCATCCTGGCCGCCATCGCCGTGATGATGGTCCGCAAGGGGCTGACGGCCATCCTCACCGGTAAGGCCGTCTGAGCAACGGCGCCTTTCCATGGCCGAGACACTCTACATCATCGACGGCCACTCGCAGATCTACCGGGCGTACTACGCGCCCTTCCGGACCTTGACCAGCCCGTCCGGTGAGCCGACCCGCGCGACCTATGTGTTCTGCTCGATATTGCTGAAGTTCATCCAGGGCCGGAGCCCGCGGTACCTCGCGATGGCCTTGGACGGGCCGGCGGAGAAGCTGCACCGCCGGCGCCTGTTCGCCGACTACAAGGTCACCCGCAAGCCGATGCCCGAGGACCTGCCCGTCCAGATCGGGCGGATCGTGCAGATCATCCAAGCCCTGGGCATCCCCGTGCTGCAACGGGACGGCTACGAGGCCGACGACATCCTCGCGACCGCCGCCGAGAAGTTCGCCGGGCCCAAGATGGACGTCGTGCTCGTCAGCCGCGACAAGGACCTCGACCAGATCGTCGGCCCGCACGTGATGCTGTACGACTCGATGAAGTACGAGCAGCTCGACGCGGCCGCGGTCCAGGCGACCAAGGGCTACACGCCCGCCCAGGCCGTGGACGTTCAGGCCCTGGCGGGCGATACCAGCGACAACG
>JALHTV010000083.1 GCA_022866005.1 Phycisphaerae bacterium | reverse complement strand
GCCGGGCAGCTTCGGACGCACCAAGAGGTTGAAGTCGTCCCAGAGCTGCGAGGCGTCCGCGCGCCCCACCATGAACAGGTCGTACAGCTCCCGGTTCTCCCAGCCCTCGGCGTGGCCGTCCATGAAGGCCAGGTTCCACTTGGCCGTGTTGCCCATGATGTGGCTCATCGTCGCATAGTCGTCCAGGATGTCGCTGGTCAGGAACCACTCGTTGGGATGGCGGCTCACCACCAGGGCGTCCTCGTAGGTCCACTGCTTCTCCGCCCCGCCAGGAATCCGCGCCACCCACGGGTCCCACATGTACCCGTTGCGAACGAACCCCGACCCCGTGGACAGCGCCGACCCCCACGGCCGGGGATAGTGGTTGATCGTGCTCCGTTCGTCCTTCTGGTCAGGACAGTAAAACAGTTCCGCCGGACCCAACAGCCCCGCCACGTACACCAGCCCCATGCCCCGAACGTCATTCAGCAACCCCGTGGCGGTATTCATCAGCGGGTTCCCCTTGTCACCGAAGCAGATGTAGGACTTGTAGGTGTTGTCCGGGGCGCGGATGTAGCCTGTGGTGAAGATGTGCTGATAGACCATCATGTAGCCCCGGTTGTACTCGGCGTAGACGAACACGCTCTTGTTGAGGGCATTGAGATTGGTCAAGCAGAAGGTCGCCTTGGCCAGGTCCTTGGCCGCCTTCAGGGACGGGGACAGGATCGCGATCAACAGGGAGATAATCGCGATCACCACCAACAGCTCCACGAGTGTAAAGGCCTTTCGCTTAGTCATGCTTCCTTCTCCTGTGCTGCCGCAGGGCCGACCCTCCCGCCCTGGCTGTTTCCCGGTCGCGCATCCGCTGCGGCCGGTTGGTTCACTCTGCACCTGTCGCCCCGGAAAGGGGGCTGCCGAAGCAGCCCCCTCCCGGGCCTATGCCCTCTTTCAGTGCGTCTTTGTTCTCGTGCCTGCTGGCCGCTTGTCAGGCCGCGGCACGTTTCCTTCACACGAGCACCAGGTCGGCGGGGCCCGGCAACGGCCCCATCATCAGATGTGTCCTCGGATCGGGCAGTGGCCGCATTGTCGAAATGGCTGCAAACAAGCACGCTGCCGCCCGCCACCACTGAAATTCTACCGAAGTTCCCTATTGACGATTAGGCAAAATATGAGACACTTGTATACGATTTCGGACACTTTCTGCGGCTGCGGGCGGCCAGCCGCCGCGACCACCGAACGAGGACTAAGACCATGGAGACGCCCAAACGACGGGTCGCACTTCTCCTGGATTTCGAAAGTTTCTGGGAGCGGGATTACCTGGAAGGCGTGGAGCGTTACCTGCGCAAGGCCGGGCGCCCCTGGAGGATCTATACCGAGCAGGGCGACGTGGGCCTGCCCATCAGCGGCCTGCACCGGTGGCGCGGGGACGGCGTGATCGGCTTCCTCCGCGACCGCAAGCTTGCCCAGTTTATCCAACGGGCGGGGATCCCGGCCGTGAACAGCTCCTGGGAGGGCCTGCAACTGGGTCTCACGTGCGTCGTGCCGGATCGGCATGGGCAGGGCGTCGTGGCGGCGGAGTATTTCCTTCGCCGGGGGTTCAGGCACTACGCCTGGGTCCGTCATCGGCGGACCTTCACCCCGATGGAGCAGGGGTTTGGTGACCGGCTGCGCCAGGAGGGGCTGGACTACACGATCGTGTACCATCCGCTGCGGCTGTCCCAGAGCCGGCCGTGGCGATACTACCACTCCAAGCTGACCGATTGGCTCCGGCCGCTGCCCAAGCCGTTGGCGCTGGCCTGCGTATCCGACATCCAGGCGGCCAGGATCCTCACCGCCTGTGCGGCCGAGGGCATCCGCGTGCCCGAGGAGGTCGCTGTGCTGGGGCGGGGTGACGACATCATCTGCCGCTACACCAACCCCCCGATGAGCAGCGTCAACCGCAACTACGACGGCGTCGGCAGCACGGCTGCGGAGCTGCTGGAGGCGCTGATGTCCGGCCAGGAAGCGCCGACCGAACCCATCCTGGTCACCGACACCAGCATCGTGGAGCGGCAATCCACCAACACGATGGCCATCGAGGACCCCCGCCTGGCCGGGATCGTCGACTACGTCGCGGAGCACGCCTGCGACCCCATCACGGTCAAGGACCTGGTCGTGCGGTTCGGGGTCAACCGCCGGACGCTCCAGCGGTTGTTCCTTCGCAACCTGCATTGCTCCCCCAACAGTGAGATAGCCCGGGTGCGTATCGGCCGGGCGCGGCGGTTGCTGACCGAGACGGACCTGCCCGTCGGCAAGGTGGCCAAGGCGTGCGGGTTCTCCGGGACGGTTTCTCTGAGCATTGCCTTCCGCCGCGAAGCGGGCCTGTCGCCCGGCCGGTTCCGCAAGCGTCTGGTGGGTCAGGAACGGGAGGCGGAAGTGTCGTGACCCGCGGCCCCGGCGCTGCCCAGGGGCCGACGGCATGCCCGGGGCAAGGGGAGGGGGTTTGCCATTGACGGCTGGCCGGTGGGGGGGGTAAGATTTCCGTATCGAGCACCCGCCGCCAAGGGGAAGCGATGGGCGGAGTGGGGCTTGAGCTAAGGAGATCGACGCGCCGGGAGGCAACCGTGGCATGGGGCCGCGGCTCTGCCGGCGTGTTCCCGTCGCTTTACCGTTCTTGGGAGCCCTCCCATGATCAAGCAGCGTCTTTTCACCCCGGGTCCAACGGATGTCCCTCCGGAAGTGCTCGTCGAGATGGCCAAGCCCATCTTTCATCACCGCACCGAGCGGTTCAAGAAGATGTTCGGCGAGGTCCACGAGTCGCTCAAGAAGCTCCTGTTCACCGCCAATGACGTGCTGACGATCGCCGGTTCGGGCACGGCGGGGATGGAGGCGGCCATCGCCTGCGCCTGCCCCCGCGACAAGGATAAGAAGGTCCTCGTGGCCAACGGGGGCAAGTTCGGCGAGCGGTGGGTGAAGGTGGCCAAGGCGTACGGGCTGACTACCGACGAGGTGAAGGTGGAGTGGGGCACGGCCATCAGCCCCCAGACCGTCAAGACCAAGCTCGCCGCCGGC
>JALHTV010000008.1 GCA_022866005.1 Phycisphaerae bacterium | reverse complement strand
GCGAACAGCGATCCGATCGCGCCCGTCACGGCCGTGGCGGGGGCCTCCTCGGCCACCTCCCCCAGGGCCCGCTGCCAGGCCTTGGCCTCGCAGCGGTCTTCACCCGGCACGGCCGTGCCATGGGCGACGATGGCGTCCACGTCCTTGGGCTTCAGCCCCGCGTCGGCCAGGGCCTTGGTCACAGCCACGTCCAGCCCGCCGTCGCTGGGCCGCAGCAGGTCCAGGCCGGCGCCGTCGCAGGCGGCGCCGAAGCCGGCGACCTCGGCATAGATCCTCGCCCCGCGGGCCTTGGCCCGTTCCAACTCTTCCAGGATCAGCAACCCGCCGCCCTCACCGACCACCGTACCGTCGGCGGTGGCGTCGAACGGCCGGCAGGCCGAGTCGGGCGTGTCGTTGCGGCTGGTGCACAATCGGCCCAGCAGCCCCTGGCGGAGCAGCCCCATGGGGTTGAGCTTGCTCTCGGTGCCGCCGGCGATGACCACGTCGGCGTCGCCGCGGGCGACCAGGCGCGTCGCCTCACCCACCGTCAGGTGCCCGGAGGCATCGCCACAGATGATCGTGTTGCTGGGACCTTTGGCCTGATGGATGATCGTCACGTGGCAGGCGAGCATGTTGGGCAGGTACTTCAGCAGCCACAGGGGCGTCAGGTTGTTCATGCCGCTGGCGCCCCACTTGCGCATGTCGAACCGCCCGTCGGTGACGGCGGTATTGACCGCGGCGCCCAGCTCGTTGAGGTCGCTACAGATCAGCCCCGCGCCGATGTTGCAGCCCAGCCGGTCCGAGGGGACGGTCTCGCCATCGCCGCCGGTCCCGGCGGTGGCGATGCCGGCGTCGCGAAAGGCCAGGTCGGCCGCCGCAACGGCGATCTCGATGTCGCGGGCCATGACCTTGACGGCCTTGCGGTAGTCCTTGGGGACGAAGGTCCTGGCCGAGAAGTCCGCTTCCAGCTCACCGGCCACGCGGCAGGGGACCTTGGACGGGTCGAAGCCGCGGATGGCCTTGACGCAGGGGCGGGCCTCCAGCAGGGCGTCCCACAACGCCGCCATACCCACGCCGGCCGCCGTCACCGCGCCCAGGCCCGTGATGGCGACACGGCGCTCAGGCATCCGCGGACTCCAGGAACGGGGCGATCAGCCGCTCGAACTGACCGGTGAACACGAAGTTCTCCTTAGGGAACCTCGTGCCCGCCAGGTTCTGATCAATGTGCGAGAACATCAAGTCCACCTGCCCGATGGGCTGGCCGTTCTTGGTGACGATGCCCTTGGTCGCGGCGGCCTCGGCGGAGACGGAGTCGATCTCGGCCTCGTAGCCGATCTGGTCGCCGGGGGTCACGATGTCGGTGAACTCCGCCCGGGCGATCTTGGCCAGGATGACCTTCTCCTTGAAGCCCCGGGCCTGACCCACGAGGATGCCGGCGGTCTGGGCCATGCCCTCGATCATCAGCGAGGCAGGCATGATGGGGAACGGCCCCCAGTGGTCGTGGAGATACTCCTCAGCCAGCGTGACGTTCTTGAGGGCCTTCGCCCGCCGACCGGGGAGGAACTCCACAAACCGATCGATCCAGATCCATCTCATGAGTCGCTCCGGGCGGACGTTCCACCGGCCTGGCGTCAGCCCAGGCCCGCTGCGGCCAAGCCGGCCTAGCCGTTGACCTTGCCCAAGACGTAGTTGACGATCGTCTGGACCTTGAACAGCTCGCTCATCTTGCTGATGTCCGGGTCCTTCTCGAACTGCGACAGGTCGGCGTGGACCATCCGCTCCTTGAGCTGAGCCAGACCCGCAGAGGTGAGCTTGCCGTCCTTGACCAGGTCGGGATTGTTGAGGATGTTGTCGGGGAACAGTTCGCCCCGGGGGATCTTGATGTTGAAGGCCTTCTCCAGACGGAAGATGATGTCCAGAAAGTCGATGGACTCGGCCCCCAGGTCGCCCATGAGCGTCGCTTCCGGCTTGACCTCGTCCTCGTCGACGGCCAGCGCATCGACCAGGGCTTCTTTTACCTTCTCGAAGACGTCCGCTTCCGTCATTGGCATGGGCAACTGTCTCCTGTCGGGCCCGGCACGGGCATCGGGTCGGGCCGGACCCCGTGCGGCCACCATCTATAAGAACTCACCCTCCCAAAGTCAACGCCTTCTACCCGGTCAGCCCACCGGGCTTAGCGGTCTTCCCAGCCCAGCAGGGCCGGGCCTCCGATGAGCTTGAACTGCTGGCGGAGCTGGGCGATGATCGCCGCGTCGGCCTCGGCCAGGCGCTTGTCCATCTCGGTGAGGTTGAAGCACTTAAGGTCCAGCCGGCCCGACAGGACCGGCTCGTCGCCCACGAACCCGGCCCCCTTGAACTTGGCTGAAGCGTCCGTGATCTCCAGGGCGTCCAGCTCGCAGCGGAGCACCTGGCCGGGTTTGACAAAGCTGACCGGGCGGACGTTGCGGGCGGCGGCAAGCTCGATGATGCTCTTAGCGAAGTCCTGCTCCACCCGCACCAGCCACGCGGCCGACTGCACCATCGCCTCGATCATCAGCACCCCCGGCAGCACCGGAAACGCCGGGAAATGGTCGGCCAGGTACTCCTCCGCCAGCGACAGCGCCTTGATCGTGACGATCCGCTTGCCGCGGTCAATCGACTCGATCCTGTCCACCAACTGGAATCGCATGGGCGACCTTCTGGCGATGCAAAGTCTGCGGCTTTTTAGTCCCTTCCACGGGCTTATGCAAGCGCTTCTTGGGCGGACAGGCGAGCACGGGGCGCCAGGAAGCCCCATGCGTCAGCCTGGGGATGTCGTCGGATGCGCCACCGGGAGGCGGGATGTCCACACCATCCCCGGCCTCGCGGCCGGGGCTGTCGCCTCAGGCCCAACGGTCGATGATTTCCGCGGCCGATGCGGGCAGGAGCCCCATCAGGTAGGCCAGGTCCAGCACGGTGAATCGCGCGCGGGCCTGGTGGGCGTGGCTGAAGGCGACCAGCACGCGCTGGCGGTCGCAGCCGATGTCCCCCGCCCGCCAGGCCGCCCCCGCCGCCCGCAGGCACGCGGAGATCGTCTCGGGCGGCCGGACCACCGGCGCCAGGCGCCGGCGCAGTTCGTCCCACGCCTCGCGGCCTGAGAGCACTGCCTTCACCTGGTGCAGGCGCAGGACCTTCTGGGCGTACAGCTTGGCGATGGGCTCACCGAGTCGCCCCCAGAAGGTCGCGTCGATGGCCTCCACCGGCGGCAGGAAGCGGGGCGATTCGATCTGGAGCACGCGGCGGTACAGCTCGCTGCACAGCACCGTGCCCAGCCCCACCTGGCGGCCGTGCAGGTCGTGAGGGAGACCGTCGAGGGTGGACATCATGTCCAGCGTGTGGCTGAGCAGGTGCTCGCCTCCGCTTGCCGGGGCGGAGGACCCCGCCATAGTCATGGCCGATCCGGTCAGCAGCAGGGCGTCCAGCAGCGCGCCCATCGCCGCGGGCCGGCGCGCGGCGATGTCGGCGGGGTGGCTCGTGTATAGCGGCTCGACGTCGGCGATCAGGTCCACCGCGGCCTGGCAGTAGAAGTCGCCAAAGAGCACGTGGTTCAGCAGCCAGTCGGCCGAGCTGACCGACTTGGCCAGCGCATCGCCCAGCCCCGCGGCGGTCAGCTCGTAAGGCGCCTCGGCCAGGATCGCCGGGCAGGCCGCGACCGCCGGCGGCGGCCCGGCCACAAACAGCGACTTCACGCCCTCCACCGTGGCCGCGACGTTGCCGGAGGCGAAGCCGTTCATGCTCGCCGCCGTCGCGAAGGGCACGAAGGGCACCGACCGCTCGAAGGCCAGCCACTTGCCCAGATCACAGAGGACGCCCGAGCCGACCGGCACGATCAGGTCCACCGGGCCGATCGAGGCGGCGAGGGCGTCGTGGGTGAGGTCGTCGCAGACGGGGCTGCCGGAGGGCGGGTCGGGGAGGACGATCTGCTGGACTTGCCAGGCGCGGGCCAACGCCTCGGCCACGGCCTTACCCGCCACGTCGCGCGTGCGGGCGTCCATCAGCACCGCGACCCGCCGCCCCGCGGTCGCCCCGGCACACAGTTGCGGGAGGCGCCCGACCGCGTCGGGGGCCACCAGGACCTGCCGGGGCAGGATAGCGTGCCAGCGGCCGCAAGCGCAGTCGAAGGTCGACCCAAAGAACGCCCGCGTGTGCGACTTGCCGCTCACGGCGACCGCCCGGGAAGGCTAGGCCTTCGGAACCATGCCCAGCATGAACACCATGGTGAACATGCCGACGGCTTCGATGATCCCGATGGCGATGACCAGGAAGGCAAAGCCCTTGCCCTCGCTCTCGCTGAGGCTGCGGCAGGCGGCGGCACCGATGGCGCCTTGGCCCCAGGCTGAGAACAGCTCGGCCAGCCCGGCGGTAATGCCGATGCCCAGCAATTGCCCGCCGTTGGCTGCCACCATCGCAGGACCGGCCTTCAGCAGCTCGGCCATCTGGAGCATCACGATCAAGGCATAGAGGGTCTGGCTGAGGGGAGCGGCGATGAACAGGATGTACGAGAAGCTGATGGGCCGACCGGCTTTGCTGTCGCGGGCCCAGGCACCCGCAGCGGCTTGTCCGGCCGTCCAGGCCCCCAGGGAGCTGCCCGTCGCGCCCATTCCCACCGCCACAATCATGCCCAGTTGACCCAGAAACAGCGAGTCCATGCTCAATTCTCCTCTGTCCTATGGGCAAATGGCGCGTAAGCATAGCCCGTCCATTCCATGCCCAGGTTATTGGAAAACTCCAGGATGTTCAACCGCACACCGTGGGCGACCAGCGCGATGAGCAGGAGGGCACCGTTCATGAAATGCCCTAGGGCCAGGATGGGAACCGCCATGAGGATCGAGCCGCTGTCCATGGCCATGGCGTTGAACCTCGCCGCCAGCACGCTCCCGGCCAGGCCGATGGCCATCAACCGGACGTAGCTGATCGTGTCGCTCAACGTGGCGATCGCCGGAAAGACCGAACTCAGCGCCCCCAGCAGGATGCCGTCGATGACGTACTTCCGCGGGGTGGCGAAGGCCACGGCCAGCGCGAAGCCCCCGTACATCAGGATGGGGTAGGCCGTCCCCAGGAACGGGTCGCTCAGCACGAGCCTCTTCACCAGGCCATACACGCCCCACAGCGCCGCCGCCCAGCCGAGGCTGCTGAGGAAACGAATGTTGGGGAACCTCGTGACCGCCCGCCACAGGTGCGCGGTGCTGAGATGAATCGCGGCCAGCAGGAAGCTGATCCGCTTGAGGATGTCCTGTGACCGTTCGCTGATGTCCACGGGGAACAGCTTGGGGTAGCCCAGCACCTTGCCGATGGGCGCCCACACGCCCCCCGCCTCGACCATCTGTTCCGGACCGACACCGAAATAGCTGCCCGTGACCACCCCCCAGATCAGGCCCGTCACCCCAAACAGGATCACCAGGTGGGTCAATTCCCTGCTCATCTTGGCGACCAGGCGGCGGTAGAAAATGGCCGGGATCACCAGGAACAGCAGGCTGTAGCAGGCGTCGCTGATCAGAATGGCTGCAAAGATCGGCAAGGCGATCATGAAGGCCACGGACACGTCAGGCTCGCGGTAACCGGGCACCGTGCCCAGGGCCTTCAGCAGTCCCTCGGCCGGCTTGGCCCAGCGCGGGGCGCGGATCAGCGTGGGGGGGGAGTCCTCCGGGCCGGCGGGGGTGCTGGTCACTGCGGCGGCGACGCGTTGGTCGGCAAGGCCCCGGGCCAATCCCTCGGCCTGGTCAGAGGGAACCCAGCCCTGGACGGCGTACAGCGCGTCCCCAGCCAGGCCGCCGCGATCGGCGATCGTGAACGCGGCCTTGACCTTCAGGCTCCGCCGGGCCTCCTGCATCGCCGGGACCAGATTGGCCAGTTCCGCCAGGCGCCGGCCGGCGGCGCGAAGCTCATCGTCGATCCGGGCGGCCTCGGCGCGGAGGCTCGGCCGGTCGGTCGTCGGGACAGGCAATTCCATCGCCCCCTCCGGCAGCGGCGCCTGCTCGCCGCGGTCGACCAGGACCACCAGGACGCTGGAACCGCGCAGAGGCCGGACCACCTGCATGCACTCCCCCTGGAGGCCGTCCACCTCCTTGACGGGCACGGAGACCAAGCGCAGCCTCACCCCCGCGGCGGCGAGTTCACTCAACTGCTTCAGGCGCACGTCGCCCCAGAGTTCCAGATGCTCGTACTGGCGGTGCAGGCGGGTCAGGCGGCCGCGGCGCTCGGCCTGGGCGCGCTGGAGGTCGAGTGCCTCCGCCGCTGCCGCCGCGGGCGCCAGGTCGGGCACCGCTCCGGCCGGGCGGACCTCCGACAGCACCTGCACGGCCCGGCCCAGGCGGTCGATGGACGCGACGGTCTTCTCGTCCGCCTTGGCCCCGGTGGGATCCACGGGCGTCAGATGCACCACGCCCAGCGCGCCTAGCGCATCCAGCAGCTTCCGCCGGTCGCCGGCGCGGGCCACCACAAACACCTGGGACATCGGGACGATCATGGGCTGGGGGCCTCTGCGGGTGACGCTTCCTCGATCTGGGCTTCCCCGAAGGAGTCGGCCTCGGCGATCTTGGCCTTGGCGATCTTGGCCCTGCCGACGGCGGCGGTCATTTCGTCGCCCAGATGGATGCGGATGACGCGGATGGCCTCGGTGGCTTCGGGGATCTTGACCTTCTCGAACAGGTTCACGCGTTGCATGACCCGGATCAGCTCGCGATGCAGTAGCTAGTAGCGATCCTGGAGCACCTCCTGGCGGGCCTGCAACTCGCTGATACGGCGCAGGTCGGCCAGCGCGCGGTCCACCCAGGGGGGCGTGGCGAACAGGCTGTAGTCGGCGGGGGGGAAGATCACGGCCTCGAACACCGGGGTGGTCACGCCGGCCACGTTGACGGTGGCGGTCTTGACCTCGGTGGGCCGGGCGAGGCCGCGGACGTCCAGGCCGGCATAATCGGCCAGGACCGCTTCGTAGGGGCGGAAGACGCCTTCGGCCTTTTCCCGCTCGGCCGCCAGCTCCGCCTGGGCCTGCTCTACCTCCAGCAGACTGATCTGAAGCTGCTGCTGCTTGAGCTTCAGCATCGGCAGGTAGCGCTCGAATCGCGCGAGCGCATCGCGCTGCCGCTTCAGCTCCGGCCGGGTCAGTTTGTATTTCTTCGCCATACGCCTATTGCGGTTTCTTGGGCCAGTGGGCGTCGAGGATGGACTTGCGGATGCCCACTTCCTCCGGGGCGAAGCACTGAGCCAGGATTTCCCAGCAGCGGTCCAGGGCCACAAACAGCGGGATGTTCACAGCCAGGTCCATGATCTGCGTTTCGAACCGCTCGCCGTATTTCAGCAGCCGCTTATCCCAGGCGGACATCTCAAAGCCCATATCGCGCTTTTCACGGCTCTCGCAGCAGAGGGCATAGAGCTGGATGCAGGCGTTCATGATCGCGCGGTGGTCGTCGCGCGTGTCCCCGTTGACCTGCTGCTTGAGACGCGAGAGCGACCCGAACGGCTCGATGCGCCCGTTGCGGAGGTAGAACTGGCCTTCGGTGATGTAGCCGGTGTTGTCGGGCACGGGGTGGGTCACGTCGTCGCCGGGCATGGTGACGCAGGCCAAGAGGGTCATCGATCCGGCCCCGTCGAAGTCCACGGCCTTCTCGTAGCGCCGGGCCAGTTGAGTGTACAGGTCGCCCGGATAGCCGCGGTTGGAGGGGATCTGCTCCATGACGATGGCGATCTCCTTCAGCGCGTCGGCGAAGGCCGTCATGTCGGTCAGCAGCACCAGCACCCTCTTGCCCTGGAGGGCGAACTGCTCCCCCACGGCCAGGCACAGGTCCGGGACCATCAGGCACTCCACCACCGGATCGGCGGCGGTGTGGACGAACAGAATGGTTCTCCCGAGCACCCCGCCTTCTTCGAAGGCCTGGCGGAACTTCAGGTAGTCGTCGTGCCGCAGGCCCATGCCGCCCAGGAGGATGATGTCCGCGTCGGCCTGGAGGCCCACGCGCGCGAGCAACTCGTTGTAGGGCTCCCCGGCCACCGAGAAGATCGGCAGCTTCTGCGATTCCACCAGCGAGTTGAACACGTCGATCATCGGGATGCCGGTGTGCACCATCTTGCTGGGCATGAGGCGCTTGACCGGGTTGACGGGCGGGGAGCCGATGTCCACGTTCTCGGCCTGCACCTCGGGCCTCCCGTCGCGGGGCCGACCGGACCCGTTAAAGACCCGCCCCAATAGGTCCGCGCTAAAGGGCACCTGCATGGGGCGACCCAGGAAGCGCACGCGGTCGCCGGTGGAGACGCCCTGGGTGCCGCTGAAGACCTGAAGGCTTACGTGGTCCCCCTCCAGGTGGATGACCTGGGCGAGGCTCATGCCCCGGTGGGCGGACACCACGGCCAGCTCCTCGTAGCCTACGCCGCCGGCCCGGACCGTCACCACGTTGCCCGCGATGCGAAGGATCTGATCGTACGACTTCCTCATATGCACCCTCGGAGAATGCTCAATGCTAAATGCCAAATGTCAAATGTCACCCCCGCGGGGCTCCCGGGATCGGTGACCCACGTCCTTGCCCGCGGTGGTGAAACTGGCGGCGAAGATCAGGTGCAGTTCGTGAGCTTCCTTCCACAGCGCCCGCGCACGCGCCGCCGCCGCTGGCACGGCTGAGGCAATCATCCTCAGCCAATACTTCGTCTCGCTCGCTTCCTTTCGACAGATACCGATCTTGTTGCGAAAGTCTTTGCGCGACACCGCGTCATTCGCCTCGCACGTATTGGCCCCAACGCTCGTAGCCGATCGCACAAGCTGACTGATCAGCGGCAGGGTCACGGCATTCCTCGGCAGGGTCTTCACCAGCCCGATCGCCTCCTCCGCAAACTTGGCCGTCCGCTCCGCCAGGTCATAGGTCCGCTTTCCAGTCATCTCCACCCCTGCCCCTCGGGTGTTACGCACCTGGCACTGCACCTCGCCCAGGGCCCGGTGTTGCCGTTAGCATTTAGCATTTAACATTAAGCATTTGACATTCACGCTTGCTCGCCGCCTACCCCTCTTGCTGGGGTGCGGGGTGTCCGGCAAGAAACGTCTCAATCTTGCCCAGGATCTCCTGGTATTCCGGGCTGTCGGTGGCGGCGTAGTTCCAGTTACGGAACAGGTCCGTGGCCTCAACCATCGTCTTGCGGGCCTGGTCCTTGTCACCGAAAGCGAACTCCTTCTGGAGGACGGCCAGGACCCTGTCGAACACGAACTGCTGGCGCTCGGCCGGGGTGGCGCCGTCCACCTTGTCGTAGGCGTTCTGCTGGAGGTAGACGCTGTCGAAGAAGTCGGCCTTGAGCATCTCGGTGATGTCCTCGACGCTGGTGCCCTCTTCACCGACAACGGTCATCATCTGCCGCACCTCGTGGCCGCGGCGGAGCACCGCGCGGGCGGCGGCGACCTTCTGCGGGTCGATGATGCCGACGTACTTGCTCCAACTGTCCAGCGGGTCGATGGCCGGGTAGCGCCGCGCGTCGCTGCGGGCACGGCTGAGCCCGTGGAACGCGCCCACGACCTTCAGCGTGCCCTGGGTGACCGGCTCCTCGAAGTTGCCCCCGGCCGGGCTGACCGTGCCCCCGATGGTCAGCGAGCCGGTCTGCCCGTCGCGCAGCTCGATGATCGCAGCCCGCTCGTAGAAGCTGGCGATGCGGCTCTCCAGGTACGCCGGGAAGGCCTCCTCCCCGGGGATCTCCTCCAGCCGACCGGAGATTTCGCGCATGGCCTGGGCCCAGCGCGAGGTGGAGTCGGCCAGGAGCAGCACGTTCAGCCCCATCTGCCGGTAATACTCCGCCATCGTGGCCGCGGTGTAGACCGACGCGTCGCGGGCCGCGACGGGCATGGCTAACGTGTTGCAGACGATGATCGTCCGATCCATCAGCCTCCTGCCGGTCCGCGGGTCGGTCAGGCGGGGGAACTCTCGCAGCGTCTCGACGACCTCACCGGCCCGCTCACCGCAGGCGGCGATGACCACGATGTCCACCTCCGCGTGGCGGGAGGTGATCTGCTGGAGCACGGTCTTGCCCGCCCCGAACGGGCCCGGGATGCAATAGGTGCCCCCGCGCACCACGGGGAACATCGAGTCGATGATCCGCACGCGCGTGACCAAGGGCTCCGTGGGCATCAGCCGGCGGCGCTAGACGTTCAGCGGGACCTTCACCGGCCAGGTCTGCACCATCGTGACCTTCTGCGTCGCCCCCTGGCCGTCGCTGAGGACGGCGATCTCATCACCGACGCTATAGGCGCCCTTGCGAACGATCGAATCGACCTTCCATTTCCCCCCCAGGGCGAATGGCGCCATGATCCGGTGGGTGAAGATACCCTCCGGCACGGACCCGAGCGCCTCGGCCGCGGCGACCATGGCCCCAGGCTCGACGGCGGGGGTGAACTCCCACTTCGTGTCGTTGCCCAGCGGATCAATGTACATGCCCGGCTTGAGGAAGAACCCCGCCTGCTCCGCCAGCTTGGGCAGGGGGTTTTGCAGGCCGTCGAATATCTGCCCTAGCAGGCCCGGGCCGAGCTTGACCGAGAGCAGCTCGCGGCTGAACTCCACCGGATCGCCCACTCGCAGGCCACGGGTCTCCTCGAACACCTGGAGGTCCGCCAGGCGCCCGCGGATGCGGATGACCTCGCTGAGCAGCTTGGCGCCGTCCTGGCGGCCGCAGCGGGCGATGGAGTTCTGGACGATCTGCCCGGTCGTCTCGACGATGACCATGTTCCCGTAGATGGCGACGATCCTTCCGGTCACGGTGAGGTCCTTGCGATGACAGGTGGGTTGGATTCCGCGGTCAGCCGCTGCCAGCGGTCCAGCAGCACCAGCTTGGCGGCGTAGGCGATCAGCTCGTCGTCCTGGAAGCTGAACCACGCGTCGTGCCACGCGAGCCAGTCCCACCGCGCGGCGTCCAGCACGCGCAGGCCGGCCAGGGGATTGGGCGCGGCGGCCCACTCGCCGACCACGGCCGAGAGGTCCCCATCGGCCTGGCCCAGGTCCGTGGCGACCAGATAGTCCGCCGCTTCCAGCCCCAGCGCCTGCGCCCTCGCGGCCGCGAGCGCGTTGCGCAGGGCCACTTCGTAGCCCACCCACTGGGCCAGAAAGCT
>JALHTV010000082.1 GCA_022866005.1 Phycisphaerae bacterium | reverse complement strand
CCACGCGACGTCAGGTGCGGCTTGCCCATGCTGCGGTGGAACTCCTCCAGGCCACGCTGGAAGCGTTCGGCATCCGCCACCTCAATCCTCTGGACGGTAACGGGTGTGATCCTGCCGCTACGATCAATCTTGTCGTATGCCGCGGAGGGGTCGTCCCGAAGGGTGCTGGAGGTTTGAACCAGCAGAGAGGCGGCCTCCAGATTGTAGAAGGCGTTGTCCGGATCCCACTGCTCCCCGTGGTCTAACGCCGCAAGCGTCTCGGTGAGCATCTTTTCGTCGAAGCGGTCAGGCTCATTTTCTTGCCTGCTGCGGAATCCCGGTCGATGCAACAAGTGCGTTACATACTGAGCATAGTAGATTGGGTTATCCGGCCAGCGGTCGGCGATGGACTTGGCCCGCTCCAGGTCCGTCTTGGCGTTGGGGTCACCGTCCAGCAGCCAGCGCTGGTCTTCGGTCAGCCGGATACCGGCGCGCGGGTCGCAGACCAGCTTGCCCAGGGGGCCCATCGGCCAACCCGCCCCGCTGCCCCATCCTCCCCCGCGGCCAAGCGCGTGGACATACGCGGTGATACCGACAAGATAAGTGAACAGCACCAGCACCACGATGACAGCCGCCGGCAGCAACGTCACGCGTGCGGTCCAGCGGAGCACGCCGCGGAGGCGGATCCGCGCGCGGTTGGCTTCCCAGAGCTGCTCGGTGAGTTCCTCCTCGTTCCCCAACGCCTTGGCGGCGCGGGCGGCGGCCTCGGTCGGGCTCTCGCCGGCGGCGCGGAACTCCGCGGCCGAGTCCTCCAGGTGGCATCGAAGCTCCCGCGCGACGTCCAGGCGGAGTTCCTGGTCCACCTCCAGCGGCTGCGTCAGGCGCGCGATGAGTTGGTCCCAGCCATTCATGCCAGGCCCCCCGCGAGCACCGTGTTGACGGCCAGGCTGAACTGCCGCCATTCGTTCGTCCGCCGGGCCAGCTCCGCGCGGCCCCTGCGGGTGAGGGCAGAGTACTTCCGCTGGCGACCGGGCGCCTCGCGGCTGGGGGCGTCGGCCCAGCGCGCCGAGACCAACCCCCCGGCCTCCAGGCGGTGCAGCGTGGGATATAGCGTGCCCTCGCGCCACTGGAGCCGGCCGCCGCTGCGGGCGTTGACCACCTTCACCATCTCGTAGCCGTACATGGGCCGATCCCGCAGCAAACTGAGCACGATCGGCACAATGCTGCCCCGAACCATGTCCTGTGAAAAGTCCATCGCATGCTCCTTGTTGGCGCCACGAGCGAAGATACCTTGGCTGCCTATGTATTCTATACATCGGCTGCCTGGGTAGTCAACCTTTTTGGCGGTTTTTTCTTCTCCCCTGCCCTCCTGGCCCCGCGGGATATTGACAGCCGCCTCGCCCGGCCCTACCATCACGGGGTCATGAGGATCCTTTCGGGCATACAACCGTCCGGTAAGTTGCACATCGGCAACTACTTCGGCGCGATTCGCCAGCACCTCTCCCTCGCCGAGCAGGGGCACGACTGCTTCTACTTCATCGCCAACTACCACGCCCTGACCAGCCTCAGCGATAAGAGGGAGCTGGAGGAGATGACGCTGCACGCGGCGATGGTGTACCTGGCCTTGGGGCTGGACCCGGCCAAGGTCACGTTCTTCTGCCAGAGCGACGTGCCGCAGGTGACCGAGCTGTGCTGGGTGCTCAATTGCTTCTGCCCGGTGAGCCTGATGGAGAAGGCGACCAGCTACAAGGACAAGGTCGCCAAGGGCCTGCCCGCGAGCATGGGGCTGTTCGACTACCCCGTGCTCCAGGCGGCCGACATCCTGATCTACGACTCCAACCTCGTGCCGGTGGGCGCCGATCAGAAGCAGCACATCGAGATGACGCGCGACATCGCCGGCCGCTTCAACCGCACCTATGGGGCCGACGTCCTGGTGCTGCCGGAGCCCCACATCGTGCCGGAGGTGGCCATCGTGCCGGGCATCGACGGGCAGAAGATGTCCAAGAGCTACGACAACACGCTCGAGATCATGGTCAGCCCCAAGGAGACGCAGCGGCGGTGCGCGCAGATCGTCACCGACTCCACGCCCTTAGAGGCGCCCAAGCACCCCGAGCGGTGCAACGTGTTCTCCCTGCTGAAGCTGTTCGCCTCCCAGGACGAGGCCGAGGAGATCGCCGGCAAGTACCGCGCCGGCGGCTACGGCTACGGCCAGGCCAAGAAGCGCCTGGCTGAGCTGATCAACTCACACTTCGCCGCCGCCCGCGAGCGCTACGCCGAGATCGAGCGCCGCCCCGACACCGTTCGCGACATCCTGCGCGACGGCGCCCGCAAGGCTCGCGCGGTGGCCGAGGTGACCATGGAACGCGTCCGCAAGACCTGCGGGATACTCAGGAATCCCTAGCACCCCCCAGACATCCAGCCCAAGGCGGCCGCCAGGAGCAGTGCCCATGACAAGCAACATGAACAACCGATCAGTCGCTCAACGCAAATCCTCAGGCGCCGCGGCGCGGGTGCTGCTTGTGTGCCTGGCGCCCCTGGTGGTAGCGACGGTGCCGCTGGGCTGCGTGAACGTGCAGGTGGACGCCGACGGCCTGGCGCGGGAGTACACTCGGGCCTTGGACCGCGTCACGGCCGAGCGGATTGCCAAGGACAAGGCGCGCGAGGAGGGCATCAACGTGAAGGACTACAAGGTCGGTGCGCAGCAGCGCGAGGGGACCTGGTGGGTGTTCTTTGACGTGCTCGATACCCGCGTTGCGCCGGCCGGCCCGGCCCACTTCACCGTGCGCGTCGCCAACGACGGCAAGGCCGAGATCATGAGAGGCCGATAGCCCGCCGATGCGCGACGATCTACGCCTTGCCGCGTAGTTGCCCGATAAGTTCGGCCAGGCGAAGCTCCACCTCCAGCAGCTTCTGGCGTGTGCGGACCTCCGACTGCTCGATCCGTGACTGGATCATGAACACGCTCGCCATGACGAGGAACACCAGGCTGCCGCAGATCATCTGCACGCTGACAACCCTATCGGGGTGTTGGCTGGACAGAAGCAAGACACCTGTCGTTATGACCACGACGGCCCCCCAGGGCAGCCCCGCACCGGCCCTGGAATGCAGGATGCGATGGTACGACCCGCGGCGGACGATGGCGCCGGACAAAATGGCCCATGCCAGGCCAAAAGCCGCCCCGACGACGAACAGCAGCCGGCCCAACAGTGGGAACTCGGCCGGCGCCATGACGGCCACCGTGCCGAACACCGCGAGGAACCCGAGGCCGAGAATCCCTGACCCTATCCAGGCCAGCTTGAGGGGCAGCGATAGTTTCTGCTCGAACATCGCGTCGATCTCCTTTCGGTATCTCTCCTTCAGGGCGGGGCTAGTCTGCTCCTGCTCGAGGAGCCTGTCGCGAAATGTCTTTCCTGCCTCGTTCATTGTCGGCCCTCCCGCTCTATCGCGGCCCGCAGGGCGCGCTTTGCGTGGTGCAGTCGCGATTTCACCGTCCCAAGCGGAATACCCAGCACCTCGGCCGTCTGGTCCATGGTCAGGTCCTCCAGCAAGAACAGCGTGATCGCTTCCTTGTGAGCCAGAGAGATCTGGTCCAGCGCCCGGTGGACCCGCTCGGCGTCCTCCAGCGCCAGGCTGTCGTCGCTGGCCTCGACTTGGCCGACAGCGTCCGGATCGACCTGCTGCATCTGCTGGTGCCGGGTTGCACGCAGATGACTGAAGGCCGTGTTGCGGGCAATGCCGTACAGCCACGCTGGTACCCGCCGCGTGTCCTTCAGCGAGCCCATCCCGCGAAAGGCCTTCAACCAGACCTGCTGAAGCACGTCCCAGGCGTCCTCTTCGTGCGCGACGAGCCGCCGGATGTAGAAGAACAGGCGCTTCTCCCAGCAGGCGATCAGCTCCCGGTAGGCCTGCTGGTCGCCCTGGCGGCATCGCAGGGCCAACAGCTCGGCGTAGATAGCTTCGGTGTCTGGTGCCAACGTCATCTCCCGGCCGCGGGCGCGGGCTTCCACTATCAAGGTCGCATCGGCAGGCGGAAAGGTTCAAGTTCTTTGTACCGAGTCGCCCGCGGCCAAGGGAACCGGCGGCTCGTTGGGGCGTCCAAAGGGATAGCCCGGGAAGATAGGCCGGGCGGGGCGAGAAAGCCATGAATAGCAGAGCGCTCGTCGTTGGGTGCGTGATCGTCGGCAGTCTGGCCGGTGCGGCGTTGGCCGATGGGATGATCGTGCCCGTTCGGCCGGAACTGGCGGTGCGCGGGAGCTGGGCCGTCAAGTATCACCACGTGGACATCATCGTCCGCGACCAGGTGGCCTCGGTCACGATCGACCAGGAGTTCGTCAACACCGGCTCCGAGGCCATCGAGGTGGAGTACCTGTTTCCCGTGCCGCCCGGCGCCGCCATCGACTCGATGACCCTCAGCGTGGATGGGCGGGACTTCGCCGCCAAGCTGCTGAAGGCCGACGAGGCCCGGCGGATCTACGAGTAGATCGTCCGCCGCAAGAAGGACCCGGCGCTGCTGGAGTACGTGGGCTTCGGCCTCTACAAGACCAGCGCCTTCCCGCTGGAGCGCGGCAAACCCGCCAAGGTGATCGTCCACTATACCTGCGTCTGTCGCAAGGACCGCGACCTGGTGGAGGTGTGGTACCCGCTGAACACCGAGAAGTTTTCCGCCAAACCCATCGAGGACGTCACCGTCACGGTGGACATCAAGACCGAGGCGGACATCACGGCCGTCTACTCCCCCACCCACGACCTGTCGGTCCAGCGCAAGGACCCGCGGCACGTGGTCGGGACCTACCACGCCACCAACGCCCTGCCGGCGACCGACTTTCAGGTGTTCTACAAGAGCGCCGATGAGGACGTGGCCGCGACTCTGCTCACGCGCCCGGGCGAGGACGGCGAGGCCGGCTACTTCCTGGCCCTGGTCAGTCCCAATCCCCGCTCGGCGGCCCAGACGGTCGTAGCCAAGGACATCGTGGTGGTGCTGGACCGCAGCGGGTCCATGAGCGACGAGAAGATCACCCAGGCCAAGGACGCCCTGAGCTTCGTCCTGAACAATTTCAACGCCGAGGACCGCTTCAACGTCGTGGTCTACAGCGACTCGGTCGAGACCTTCTTTGACGCGCTGGTCCCCGCGGACCCGGAGCATCTGGGCCAGGCCCGCGACCGGCTGGACCGGATCACCGCCGGCGGCGGGACCAACATCCACGAGGCGCTCCAGACGGCGATGGAGAAGCATTGGCCGCGGGGCAAGGACGTCCCGGCTGACCATCCGCTCGCCACCCGGCCCAAGTACGTCCTGTTTCTCACGGACGGCCTGCCCACCGTCGGCGTGACCGACGAGGGCAAGATCCTGGCCAACACGGCCGAGCACAACGCCTGGGGCGCGCGGCTATTCGCGTTCGGGGTCGGCTACGACGTCAACGTGCGCCTGCTGGACAAGCTCACGGCCGAGGGGCGCGGGCGGAGCGACTACATCAAGCCCAAGGAGCCCATCGAGTCGAAGGTCTCCTCGCTCTACACCAAGATCCGCAACCCCGTGATGACGGACCTGAAGCTGGAGATCAAAGGCCCAGGCGTAACCATCCGCGACATGTACCCCCGCGAGCTGGGCGACCTGTTCGAGGGCGACCAGATCGTCGTGGCCGGGCGGTTTGACCTCCGCGACTCGGCCTCGTCCCGTCCCACCAGCAACCCGGCCGGCGTGCAGGCCCAGTTACTCATCCGGGGCGTCTACCAGGGGCAGGAGCGGACGTTCGAGTACCCCGTCACGCTCCAGGTCACCGGGCGAAAGGAGAATCCCTACGCCTTCGTCGAGCAGCTTTGGGCCGTACGCCGCATCGGGTGGCTGCTGGACCAGATTCAGTTGCACGGTGAGAACAGGGAGGTCATCGACGAGTTGGTCAAGCTGAGCCTGGCCTACGGCATCATCACCCCCTACACCAGCTTTCTGGCCGACGAGACGACCCAGTTGAACCGGCCCAGAATCCTGGCCGACAAGGCCGTGCTGGCCGCCAGGCCCCTGAGGGAGTCCTACTCCGGGGCGGCCGGTCAGGTGAATGCCATGAACCGCCAGGCCCTTGCTCAGGCCGCCCGGGCCCCCGCCGCCTTGGGGACGGGCGGCGTGCAGGTGCTCGGCCACAGCACCAGCGACATCGCCGCCTACGAGGCCGGCCAGGTGCAGACCGTCACCACAGTCCGCCAGGCGGGCAACCAGGCCGTCTACCGCCGTAAGGGCAACGTCTGGGTGGCCGCCAACGCCGCCCAGGTGGACCTGGAGAACCTGCCCTCCGAGGTGCGGACTGTCGAGAGGTTCAGCGAGGACTACTTCCAGCTCACGCGGGCCAACACCGTGGCCGAGAACCAGGTCCTGGCCAGCCAGCAGCCCGGTGAGGAGCTAATCATCACCCTCCGCGGCCAGGTGTACCGCATCCGCTAACACGCTGCGTTGGCGAAGGTCCTGATGCCGGCATTAGCACCGCTTATGCGGGCTTTTACCGGCATTAGTGTTGGGGTCTGCCGGGCGATTGGGTAACATAGGGGTGCCCTGAACGAGTCGCGGGTTCTAGTGTTTTTGCGTGGCCCCGCGGGGGAGAGACGCGAACGGTGAGCGACGAACTGCATCACGAATGCGGCATCGCGGCTGTGTACTTGCTGGACCAGCGCGCCGGCAAGGAAGGTCCGGCCAGCCAGGCCGTCGTCAACGGGAACGTCGCCAGTTGGATACCGGCGATGCTGCTGGACCTCCAGAACCGCGGGCAGCTCGCCGCGGGGATCAGCAGCTACAACCCCGGGCGCGCCCAGGTCCTGGACACCTACAAGGACGTCGGCACGGTCACCGAGGCCTTCCGCATGTCGCACCCGACCCAGCACCGCGCGATCCTGGAGGAGTACGCCGGCCAAGCCGCCATCGGCCACACGCGCTACGCCACCTGCGGCGCCGACGACGCCCGCTACGCCCAGCCCTTCGAGCGCCACCACGGGCGGCTGTGGAAGTGGTTCAGCTTCGGCTTCAACGGCAACCTGGCCAACTACACCGAGCTCCGCGACCGCCTGGCCGGCAGCCGCGGCTACCACTTCTCGCTCAACACCGACACCGAGATCCTGATGCACGCCCTGGGCTATCGCCTTCGCGGCGACCACCCGGCCGGGCTGCGCGAGGTGATGACCTCGATGGCCCGCTCGTTCGACGGGGCCTACAACCTCGTGTTTCTCGATGCATCCGGGCGGATGTTCGTCGCCCGCGACCCGCTGGGGTTCCGCCCACTGAGCTGGGCGGTGCAGGGGCGCTTGTTCGCGGCGGCCAGCGAGTCGGTGGCGCTGGCCAACATGGGCTTCACCGAGATCGCCAGCTTCGCCCCCGGTGAGATGGCCATCATCGAGCGCGGGCGCCTGCGCTTCGAGCAGGTCGCCCGCCCGCGGCGGCGCGCGCACTGCTTCTTCGAGTGGGTGTACTTCTCCAACGTCGCCAGCACCATGGACGGGGTCAGCGTGTACCTGGCCCGCGCGCGGCTGGGCCGGCGGCTCGCGGAGCTGGAAGACCAGCGGATGGACGAGAGCTGCGTGGTCGTGCCCGTGCCCGACACCGCCAAGGCCTCGGCCGACGCATTCGCGTTCCAGACGGGCATCCCGTCGGTGGAGGGCCTGATCCGCAATCGCTACATAGGCAGGACGTTCATCCAGCCCAGTTCCCTGCGGGCCTGGAGCGCCCGGGGCAAGTACACCCCGCTGCCGGCCGTGCTGACCGGACAGCGCGTCTTCGACATCGAAGACTCCATCGTCCGCGCGACCACGCTGCGGGCGCTGCTGGGGCAGATGCGGCAGCGCGGGCGCGCCAAGGAGATCCACGTCCGCGTGGCCTGCCCGCCGATCGTGGCCCCGTGCTTCTACGGCATCGACATGTCTACCCTGGGTGAGCTGTTCGCCCCGCGGTTCGTCCCCCGCCGCTATGACGGCACGCCCGACGCGCGGACGGTCGCCCGCATGGCCAAGGCCCTGGGCGCCGACACCCTGCGGTACCTGACCGTCCCTGACCTGGCCGCCTGTCTCCAGATCGACCGTGGCGACCTGTGCCTGGGTTGCGTCACCGGGCGATATCCCACCCCCTGGGGCAACCGCCTGATGACACGGGCCCGACGGAACCTCGCCGCCGGCAGGAGCGGCCGGACCTACCAGTAACAGGTCTGGACGCCCCCGGAGCCATCCGCTACCATGCGCCGGCCAGACAACCCCGGCTGGCCCGCAAGCACAAAGGACTCACGGCATGGGCGGTTTCTTTGGCGTCGCCTCCAGAGACGACTGCGTCCACGACCTGTTCTACGGCACCGACTACCACTCGCATTTGGGCACGCGCCGCGGCGGCCTGGCCGTCAAGAATGCCTACGGCCTGACGCGGATCATCCATAACATCTCCAACGCCCAGTTCCGCTCGAAGTTCGAGGACGAGCTGGGTCAGCTCCACGGGTCGCAGGGCATCGGGGTCATCAGCGACACTGAGGACCAGCCGCTCATCATCGGCTCGCACCTGGGGACCTATGCCATCGTGACGGTCGGCGCGGTCAAGAACGCCGACGCCCTGGCCCGGCAGGCCTTCGGCAAGCGGGCGACGCACTTCTCGGAGATGAGCGGCGGGCAGATCAACCCCACCGAGCTGGTCGCGACGCTGATCAACCAGGCCGCCAGCTTCGAGGACGGTATCGCCGCCGCTCAGGGTGCGATTGAAGGCTCCTGCTCGATGCTGCTGCTGACCGGCGGGGGCATCTACGCCGCCCGCGATGCGCTGGGCCGAACGCCGGTCATCCTCGGGCGAAAGGAGGGCGCCTGGGCCGTCACGCTGGAGACCTGCGCGTTCCCGAACCTGGGCTACGAGACGGTCTGCTGTCTGGGCCCCGGCGAGGTGGTCCTGCTGACGGCTGAGGGGATGGAGCAAAAATGTCCACCCGGTCCGCGAATGCAGATCTGCACGTTCCTGTGGGTGTACTTCGGCTACCCAGCCTCCAGCTACGAGGGCATCAACGTCGAGGCCGCACGGAACCGCTGCGGGGCGACCCTGGCGCGGAAGGACGACGTGAAGGTGGACATGGTGGCCGGCATTCCCGATTCCGGCACGGGCCACGCCATCGGCTACGCCGACCAGGCGCACCTTCCCTACCGCCGGCCGTTCGTCAAATACACCCCCACCTGGGAGCGGAGCTTTATGCCCCAGGACCAGCAGGTCCGCGACCTGATCGCGCGGATGAAGCTCATCCCCATCCGCGAGATCATCGAGGGCAAGCGGCTGCTGTTCTGCGAGGACTCCATCGTCCGCGGGACGCAGCTTCGCGACACGATCCGGCGGCTGTACGACTTCGGGGCCAAGGAAGTCCACATGCGCCCCGCCTGTCCGCCGCTGGCGTTCGCGTGCAAGTTCCTGAACTTCTCGCAGTCCAAGTCGCAGCTCGACCTGGCGGCGCGCAAGGCCATCAAGCAGTTGGAGGGAAGCGACGACAGCCACCTAGAGGAGTATGCCAACCCCAGCAGCCAGCGCTACTGCGCGATGACGGACGCCATCCGCAAAACGCTCAACCTGACGACCCTGAGGTACCAGAGGCTGGAAGACCTCATCGAGGCCATCGGGCTGCCCAAGAGCAAACTGTGCACGTACTGCTGGGACGGCCGCGAGATCTAGCCACAACCCATCGGAGGGGCCGCACATGGCCAAAGAGCGAATCGATCCCACCGAGCACTACGCCAAGGTCGTGGAGATCCTGACCCAGCAGGGGCTGCTGCTGGGCAGCTACGACTCGGCGGGCAAGGCCAACGTGATGACCATCGGGTGGGGTGCCCTGGGGCGGATCTGGAGTGTGCCGGCGTGGGTCGTGCTGGTCCGGCCCAGCCGGTACACCTGGCGGTGCATCGAGCACAGCGGCTGCTTTTCGGTGAACGTGCCCACCTCGGGGATGCACCTGGTCTGCGCCACCTGCGGGTCGGTCAGCGGGCGCGACACGGACAAGTTCGCCCTGTGCAACCTGACCGCGGAGCGCGGGCAGATGGTCCTGGCCCCGACGGTGGCCCAATGCCCGATTGTCTACGAGTGCCAGGTGGTGCACAGCAACGACGTCCTGCCCGAGAAGCTCGCCGGGGAGATCCTCTCCGGGGCCTACATGGACGGCGATTACCACCGCATCTACTTCGGCAAGGTGCTCTCAGCCCGCGCCGAGGCCGACGCCCTAACGCGACTGGGATGACCTCTCGGGAGTAGGGACCGGGGGTGCAGGAGGGGGTATCGGACGGGGTGGCTCATCCCAGCGGCATGGCTCGCCATTGCGGACCGATCACGCCAGGTCCTGAGCTATTCACGGGAAGCCCCGTGCGTGAGCACGGGGATGATGTTGTGCCAAGGAACCTCCCCCACCTTACGGTGGGGGCTTCAGCGCGGGCTCCCGCGCGCGGGTCAACCCAAGTCGCCGAGGCTGGGGGCAAGCTCCAGGATCAGGTCCAGCACCACGGGCGAATTTAGCGGCAGCTCGGCCGCGCCGATGGCGCGACGGGTGTGACGCCCGGCGTCCCCGAACAGCTTCAGCAGCACCTCGCTGGCGCCATTGGCGACCTTGGCCTGGTCGGTGAATCCGGCGCTGGAGTTGACGAACACTTTCAGGCGCACCACGCGAGCGATCGCCTCCAGCGACCCCGCCACCGTCTTCGCGGCGGCCAGGGCGTTGAGGACCGCCTGGGCGGCTGCGGCCTGGGCAACCTCCAGCGGCACATCGGCGGGGACCTTGCCGGTGGCCAGGAGCTTGCCGTCCTTCAGCGGCAACTGGCCGGAGGTGACGATCAGCTTCCCGGTGCGGACGGCGGGGACGTAGGCCCCCACCGGCGCGGGCGTCGGCGGCAGCGCCAGTCCAAGCTCGGTAAGCTTCGCCTCGACCTTTTTGGGCTTCTCAGCCGACACCGTCGAGTTCCTCCTTCCGCCCGTTATCGCGCTCGGCCAGGTATTGGCCTTGCTCCTCGGCCGGGGCGGCGGGCTGTGGCGCCGCACCGGTCGCCGCGGCAGGTGCGCTGGGGGCGGCGGGTTCGCCCGGGGGCTCGCCTGGCGGCTCGCACAGGGTAATCACGATCTGGCCGAAGTTGGCGTCCTGCGCTGCGCGGACCTTTTTCCGGCGGACCAGCTCCAGCAGCGCCAGGAACAGCCCCACGATCTCCGACCGAAGTGTTCTCCCCTCGAAGACGCGCTGGAAGGTCAGGGCGGCCTCGCGCTGGAGACGGTCCAGGATGTCCGTGGCGTGCAGCTCGAGGGGCGTGTCGTCGTAGATGACCTCGTGGGGCGCGGGCCGATGGCCGATGGCCTCCATGAGCTTGCCGAAGGCGTCCACCAGGTCCCAGACCTGGACGTCCTCCAGCGGAATCTCTGCACGGTCCGTGGATCCTTCCGGGGCCGGCCGGGGGAACTTGAGCGCCTGGAGGTCGGCCGACTCGCGCAAGTCACCTGCGACGTCCGTGAAGGCCTTGTACTGGAGAAGCTGCTTGACCAGCTCGGCCCGCGGGTCGATGGCCAGGCCCGCCGGTTCGCCCTCCTCGGGCGCGGGGCCGAGCAGCAGCATCCGCGTCTTGATCTCCATCAGCGTCGCCGCCAGCACCAGGAACTCCCCGGCCAGGTTGGGGTCCAGGCCCTTGATCATCTCGACGTAGCGGAGGTACTGCTCGGTGACGTGGGCGATCGGGATGTCGTAGATGTCCAGCTCGTCCCGCCGGATGAGGTAGAGCAACAGGTCCAGCGGGCCGTTGTAGACGTCCAGATTGACGCGATACTCCGTCATCGCTGCCCAGAGCATAACAGCCCGGGTGCATCGTTGGGAAGCCCGCGGCATTGCCGCGGGATGATCCGCCCCATCGCGGGCCTTGCCTGCATCCCACCGCGATGCGGCGGGCTT
>JALHTV010000081.1 GCA_022866005.1 Phycisphaerae bacterium | reverse complement strand
CGCGCGCGGCGTGGCCTACGGTGACGCCAACAAGCGATCCAACATCCTCATCGACCGCTCCGGGAGGCCTTACCTGGTGGACTTCCAGATCTCCCTGCGCCGCCGGGATGACCTGCCCTGGCCCCTGTCGGCCGTGCTGCGGCGGGTCGTCGGCTACCTGGCCGCCAAGGACCTCTACCATCTCTACAAGCACAAGCGGCGGATGGTTCCGGCGGAGCTGACCGCCGAGGAAGAGGCCCTGTCGCGATGGCGCAGCGGGCTGCACGGACTGCACCGCGCGCTGACCAAGCCCTACCGGCGGTTGCGGCGGGGGTTCCTGCGTCGCCAGCGCCGCGACGGGCTGCTGGTCAGCCCCACGGAAGCGATGGAAGACGAGATGCCGGAGAAGGCCTCCTGGCGGCGCCGCACTCAGCGGAGATGACGCGATGAAGGCGATGGTCCTTGCGGCCAATGCCCCGATCGAGTCGGCCCCGCTGAAGCGGGTGGATCTGCCCGAGCCAGTCCCGGCCGCCGGGCAGGTCCGTCTGAAGGTGCGGTGTTGCGCGATCTGCCGCACGGACCTGCACGTCATCGAGGGCGATCTGCCGCCGCGCAAGCGGCCGCTGGTTCCCGGCCATCAGATTGTGGGCGTGGTCGACCGGCTGGGGGAGGGCTGTCGACACCTCGCCGTCGGCCAGCGCGCGGGGGTGGCGTGGCTGAGGCACGCCTGCGGCCGCTGCCGCTTCTGCACCACGGGGCGCGAGAATCTCTGCGACGATCAGCAGTTCACCGGCTACCACGCCGACGGTGGCTATGCGGAGTACGCCGTCGTGGCTGAGGACTTTGCCTACCCCATCCCGGCCGGGTTCAGCGACGTCGAGGCGGCCCCGCTGCTGTGCGCGGGCATCGTGGGGTATCGCGCCCTGAAGCGCAGCCGCCTGCGCGACGGCGGGACGCTGGCGATCTACGGCTTCGGCTCCAGCGCCCACGTGATCATGCAGATCGCCCTGCACCGCGGCTGCAAGGTGTACGTGGTCACGCGCGACGCGAGGCACCAGAGGCTGGCCGCCGAGATGGGCGCGGCGTGGGTGGGCGACTCTGCCGCGGCCCTGCCGGTTGCGGTGGAGAGCGCCATCGTCTTCGCCCCGGCGGGGGAGCTGGTGCCGGAAGCGCTGACGAAGCTCGACAAGGGCGGCACGGTGGCCCTGGCGGGCATCACCATGACCCCCGTCCCGCAAATGGACTACCAGCAGTGCTTGTTCTACGAGCGGGACATCCGCTCCGTGACGGCCAACACCCGCGCAGACGGCCGGGAGCTGCTGGACCTGGCGGCGACGATTCCCCTTCGGCCCCGCACCGTGAGCTACCCGCTGGAGGGGGCCAATCAGGCCTTGGCCGACCTCAAGGCCGATCGGATCAACGGCACGGGCGTGCTCATCGTGTCGCAGTGACCCCCCCGTGTGCTTGACGGCCCGCGGCGGCGCCTGTAGGATGCCCCGTCCCACGACCGGCCCGGACGGCGCTGGGGGCTTCTTGAGGAAGGTGTCATGACGAACCTGGTGACCGGCGGGACCGGGCTGCTCGGCAGCCACATTATCGAGAAGCTTCTGGCCCGAGGTGAGCCGGTGCGGGCGCTGGTCCGCTCGGGCAGCGACACGAGCGTGCTGGACGGGTGGAAGGTCCAGACGGCCTTCGGCGACGTGACCGACCCGGCGAGCCTCGCCTCGGCCATGCGGGGCGTGGGGACCGTCTATCACGCCGCGGCGCAGGTGGGCGACTGGGGCCCGTGGGGGCAGTTTGTGGCTGTGACCATCGACGGCACGGCCAACATGCTCGCCGCCGCGCGAGAGGCGGGCGTGCATCGCTTCCTGCACGTCAGCAGCATCTCCAGCTACGGCCACCCCGACGGGGAGGGATTGGTCCTGGACGAAAGCGCCCCGCTGGGGGTGAACCTGCACCGCTGGAGCTACTACAGCCGGGCCAAGGTCGAGGCCGAAAAACTGGTCCGTGCCGCCTGGGACCGCCGCGAGCTGCCGATCACCATCGTCAAGCCGAGCTGGCTGTACGGGCCGAGGGACCGGGCCTCGATGCCGCGACTCATCCGCGCGATCCGCGCCGGCAAGGCAAAGATCATCGGCGATGGGAAAAACCGGCTGAACCTCACCTACGCCGGCAATCAGGCCGAGGGGTGCATCCTGGCCGCCACGAGCGAGCGGGCAATCGGCCAGACCTACAACCTCTCCAACGACGGCGAGATCACGTTGAGTGAGTACTTCAACAAGATCG
>JALHTV010000080.1 GCA_022866005.1 Phycisphaerae bacterium | reverse complement strand
ACGCGCCACTGGCATCCCCGGCGACCACGCTGCCCCCTACTGACATCAGGCCTCCGCTGAGGTAGTAGGTTCCCCTGGACCCGGATTCGCGTCCCAGAGTGAGCGAACCTCCCACAGCGTTCGTCCCACTGGTCTGGACAAAGGTCCCAGTCCCTGAATACCCGACATACTGATGGAAACGCGTCCCCAGGGAACCTCCGCTGAGGGTGTATGTCCCGCTGGACCCTGGATAGATCCCCACAGCGAGCGAACTCCACACCCAGCTAGTCCCCCCCGACTGGTTGAAGATCCCCACCCCAAAACGGCCGACATTCAGCTCACCTGACCAAAGGAACCCCACACTCAGGTCATACATCCCACTGGATCCGCTATTCAGTCCGAGCATTACCCCGAACCCAACTTTATTGGTCCCGCCGGATTGGGTGAAGGTTCCCTTCCCCGAGAACCCCACGAGCTGATACCAACCCATCCTAAGCGATCCGGCACTTAGGTGGTACACTCCGGAGGACCCGGTACCATATCCCAAATAGAGTTCCGTCCCCGAGTTTATCCCTCCGGACTGCGCAAACGTCCCCATCCCATTCCAGCCCACATACTGTCGGAAAAACCCGCTCGGCTCAAGACGTGGTGCATTAAGCAATCCTCCGCTGAGCTCGTAAGACCCGTGAGAGCCGACAGAATACCCCAAGAACAGAGACCCTTCACGGTCTGGTCCCGAGTAATTGTCAACCGTGTGCGTCCCTCCAGACTGGATGAAGATACCTGTCCCCCCGTGGCCCACAGTTCCATCCATCGTCCAGAGGTGGCCCCCGCTAAGGTTGTACATCCCCCTGGACGCGGGGGCATATCCCAGATAGAGGGTTTGTGACAGGTTTCCCCCGCCTGACTGGACAACCGACCCGGCAAGCACCCCCCCAGCACGAAGTTGCCCTACATTAACGCTTCCGGAGGAAATGCTCGCCGTGCCCCTGTTGTCGATGTACGCATAATCGCTGTGTCCTGGTGAACTCGGGTCCCAGTTGCCTGGATCGAACCAATCTCCAGCCGTGTTGGGGTCATGCACCCAATACGTGTCCCCTCCATAACCCGCCCCGGGCAGGCTCAAGATCAAAACCGCGGCGCCCACGACGCAAGGAAACCCAGGGAGTCCCCAACCTTTCATGACAGGCTCCTTTGGCTGCACGACCCACTCGCCAACGTGCCCAAGACCCCTTCCGGAAGGCCTGAAAAAGGCGCCGGCCTACGGGCGCACACCCCTGCCCGAGACCGCATCGGCTCGCAGTAACCCTCCGGATTTGGCCTGGTTTATGATTCATGCTACCGCGCCTTGGCGTTTTGTCAACGGAAAGGCCGCAGCCGCATGGGGAAAGGCGCCTGTCCCCTGTTTGCCTGCACCGCCCCGGAGCGCCGCCCAGCAGGTCTACAATGACGCGCAGGCGCCCGCCGGCCCGTGCGGGGCGGGAAAACGCCTTGCAGGTTGGCATCAAACTCCTTAGGAGTTGGCAGAAGCGAAATGTTCGAACACCTGACGCATACAGCCAGCAGCGTGCCGGCGGCGTTCTGGGGCGTACTCAGCGAGATGGCGCCGTACCTGCTGTTTGGGTTCCTGGCGGCCGGGGTGCTGTCGGTGCTGATCTCGCCGCGCTTCATCTCGCGGCACCTGGGCGGGGGCGGGGTGCTGTCGGTGCTCAAGGCCTCAGCCTTCGGCGTGCCGCTGCCGCTGTGCTCCTGTAGCGTGATCCCGGTGGCCACGTCGCTGCGGCGCCACGGGGCGGGCAAGGGGGCGACGACCGCGTTTCTGATCTCCGCCCCGCAGACCGGCGTCGACAGCATCCTGGTGACGTTCAGCCTGCTGGGCGGGGTGTTCGCGATCTTCCGTCCCATCGTCGCCCTGCTCAGCGGCCTGATCGGCGGGGTGCTGGTCGAGCTGCTGGACCGCGACTGCGCCACCTGTGCCGCCCCCAGCGAGCAGGACGATGTCCCTGGCGACCCGCGCGGCCTGGGCGCTCGGCTGGTCCACGCCCTGCACTACGGATTCGTGACGTTGCCGGAGGACATCGGCTGGCCGCTGCTGGCGGGGCTGGTCGTGGCGGCGCTGATCTCGGCGCTGGTCCCGCCGGACTTCTTCGCGACCGCCCTGGGTGGGGCGATGGGCGGCGGGGTGCTGGCGATGCTCGTGATGATGCTGCTGGGCGTGCCGGTGTACGTCTGCGCGACGGCCTCGGTGCCGATCGCCGCGGCGCTGGTCGCCAAGGGCGTCTCACCGGGGGCGGCGCTGGCCTTCCTGATGACGGGCCCGGCCACCAACGCGGCGACCATCGTCACCGTCTGGAGGGTCATGGGCGTGCGGACGGGCGTCTTGTACCTCCTGACGATCATGGGCACGGCGATGGGCGCGGGGCTGATGCTGAATGCGATCTTCTCGATGCCCGCCATGCCGCAGCCCCCGGCGGCGGGCGTGGCCATGATCCCGCACTGGATCGGGGCAACGGCAGCGGTAGTGCTGCTGGCGCTGCTCGGGGTGGCGGTAGTCCGTCCGCTGCTGCGCCGCCGGCGCGAACCGGCGGGGGCCGCGGCGGGGGTGGCGCTGCGGATCGGCGGCATGACCTGCGGCCATTGTGTCCGGCGGATCACCGATGCGTTGCAGGCCTGCCGGGGCGTCGAGTCGGCAGCGGTGGACCTCTCAGCCGGCAACGCGGTCGTGAGCGGACGGGACCTCAAGGCCGGCGAACTGGTCAAGGTGGTCGGGGACCTGGGCTATGATTGTGAAGTAGCCCCCCGGCCTGCGGCAACCGGCGACCAGGACCCTGAGCATGACCGCTAGACCTGGCAACGCGCCCTCATCGGAGCCAACGGCCAAACTCCCGCCGGCCACGGCGATGGGTTTGGCCGACCTGGTGCAGTACGCCGACGGCGCGATTGTGAGCCGCACGATCGCCGAGGGTCCCGGCGGCACGGTGACGCTGTTCGCCTTCGACTCGGGTCAGGCCCTCAGTGAGCACTCGGCGCCGTTTGACGCGATCGTGGTGGTGCTGGACGGCCAGGCCGAGCTGACCATCGGCGGCAAGGCCGTTGCGGCGTCGGCCGGTCAGATGGTGCTCATGCCCGCCAACATCCCGCATGCGGTGCATGCGGGCGAGCGGTTCAAGATGCTGCTGGTCATGCTGCGAGCATGAGGGAGGTGCCCGGTCATGTGGATGACTGCCCTTCTAGCCGCTTTGGGTGGGGCAGCCGTGGGGCTGGTGGTGGGCCTTCTCGGCAAGCTCACCCGCGGGGCATACCCGTTGATAGCCAGGATCACCGAAAGCCCCTACAAGAGTGCGCTCCTGGGAGCCTTTGTGGGAATCATGATCGCCTCGTGGCATGGTTTCTTGCGCTCCCCCCGGCGGGTCGATACGGCTGGCCCTGTCGCGCAGATCACCAGCGCTGAGCAGTTCCGGACGGACGTGTTGGATGCCGCCCGGCCGGTCGTGGTGGATTTCTTCGCCACGTGGTGCGGGCCGTGCAAGATGCTCTCCCCGACGCTGGAGGACCTGGCCTGGGAGTACGCCGGGCGGGTCAGTTTCGTGAAGGTCGATGTCGACCAGTTGGGCGACCTGAGCAGGCAATACAACGTTCAGGGTGTGCCGACCGTGGTGCTCATCCGCGGGGGGCAGGAAGTCCATCGCTGGGTGGGCGTCCAGCCTGCGGGGGCCTACCGCCAGGCTCTGGGTGCCCTCGGACCCCAAACCAAACCACAATAGGAGGATCCCATGACACAACTGGCTGCATCCGTGACGATGAAGGGCAAGCCCGTCACCCTGGTCGGCCGGCAGGTAAACGTAGGCGACGCTGCCCCGGACTTTGTGGCGGTCGATACGGACCTTAAGCCCGTCTCCCTGGGCGACTACCGCGGCAAGGTGGTGCTGCTGCTTTCGGTGCCGTCGCTAGACACGCCGGTCTGCTCGCGCGAGACCCACCGGTTCAACGAGGCCGCCGCCGCCCTGGGCCGCGACGTGGTGATCTTGACCATCAGCATGGACCTGCCCTTCGCCCAGAAGCGCTGGTGCGGGGCTGAGGGCATCACGGCCGTGCGGACGCTGTCGGATCACCGCGAGGCGGCGTTCGGGCGGGCCTACGGCGTGCTGATCGGCGACCTGCGATTGCTCGCGCGGGCGGTCTTCGTGGTCGGCCGGGACGGTACGCTCCGCTACAAGGAGCTGGTCGGGGAGGTCTCGTCGGAACCGGACTACGATGCGGCCCTGCGCGCGGTGGCGGAGGCCGTGAAGAGCTGACCCACCTGGCGCCCCGCGCGGGCCGGGCTTGCCACGGCGACGCCCTGGCAAGCCGGGCAGGGGGGACTACTCCTTCACCGGGGAGAACATGGACTTGTCGGCCCCGCATTCAGGGCAGACCCAGCCGTCGGGGATGTCCTGGAAGGCCGTGCCCGCCGGGACGCCGTGGTCCGGGTCGCCCTTGGCCGGATCGTAGATCCATCCGCACACGTCACAGACGTACCTTTGCATGGTCGGTCCTTTTGCGGTCGTCCACCCCGACCTTGTTGGCAGCGGTCTATCCGCTGCCCCGGGCTACCATGAGTTCCGCCAGAGTCGCAGGGCGTCCTGCCAGGTCAGGGCCAGAAAGACCGCCACGATCAGCGCCAATCCCATCAACTGCGCGACGTAGATGACGCGCGGGGGCAGCGGCCGGCCGCGGACCTTCTCGATGGCCAGGAACACCGCGTGCCCGCCATCGGTCACGGGGACGGGCAGGAAGTTGAACACCGCCAGCGACGCGGAGATGAACGCGAGGAAGTACACAAAGTCGATCAGGCTCCGCCGCCCGGCCTGGACGGCGATCTCCCCGATGCCCAGCGGGCCGGTGAGGCTCTTGGCCGAGACCGCCCCCTGCGACAGGCGGCCCAGCGTCACGTACGTCGAGACGACCAGCTTGCAGGTCTCCTTGGCCCCCCAGCCCAGCGCCTTGAGGGGATTGCGCTCGAGAATGGTGACCAGCAGCGGCCGAAAGGCCACCTCGGCCCCGAAGATGCTCAGCGTGTAGTCGGCGGGGTCGAAGACGCTCTGGTCCAGCCGGCCCAGAGCGACCGTCTTGCGGCGGGCGCCGATCTGATAGGTGACGCGCACCTCCTGGCCTGCCAGGCCCGCCAGGGTCCGGTACATGTCGATCCAGTTCTCGACCGGCTGGTCGTTGATGGTCTGGATGACGGCTTCGGGTTCGATTCCGGCCTGGGCGGCGGGGGAACCCTCGCGGATACCGGCCACCACCGGATGCTCCAGGTCCGCAGCCTTGGTGAAGTCGCCCAGCGCCTCGCTCCGCGGCTCGGGGACGATCCAGAGTTTGTGCGTCTCGCCGCCGCGACTAACGAGCATGTGCGTGCCTCGATCGGCGTACTCGCGGTTGATCTCCAGCAGTTCGTGGTATGTCGGGGCCGAGCGGTCGCCGTACCCCACGATGATGTCACCGACCTGCACTCCGGCCTGGTCCTCGGCGGACCGTTTCACCACGCCGGTCACCCGCACGCGCGGAATCATCCCCAGCAGGTCCAGCGGCTCGCGCGTCCCCCCGCCCGCGAGTTCCTGCTCCGACACAGCCACGGTCCCGCCATCGGCGGTCAGGCAGTCGATCAGGCCCTTGGTCTTGCTCACCGGCAGCGCGCGGAGGCGCGACCCGTTCTTGAGCCACAGCACGTCGTCCCGCAGGCGCCACTGCGGCCGAACCTCGATGTCGAGCAGACGCCTCCCGCGCAGCACCGTGATCCTCACGGGCTCCCCCGTGAGCTTCTTCTCGAGGGGCTTGATGTCCCAGGAGTGCGTGATGCCCTGGCCGTTGATGGCCAGCAGGGAGTCGCCGTCCCGGAACGGGTGGTCGGTGATCAGGTCCTCGTATTCGCCGAAGGTCGTGTCCCCGGCGGCGCCGATCCCAAAGACGTACTGGCTGTCGTCGGGCAGGCGCTTCAGGCCCATGCGGGCCTGGCCCAGGCGCCTCCGCGCCCCCTCGCGGCGCTCGATCGTGAACTGGTACGTGCTGTCGCCCTTCGCCAGCAGCGCCACCAGTTGGATGTCCGTGAAGCGTGTCACCGGCTGGCTCAGCAGGCACAGCAGGCTGTGGCCGTCGGTGATCTTGACGATGCGGTCGCCCGGGCGAAGGCCGCGGGTTTGGTCGGAGGCACCGGCCTGGACCTGGCCCGGCGCGGAGGCGGGCGCGCGGGTCGGCGCGCCGCTGTCCTCCAGCCATTGGATCTCCACCTGCGAGGCTGGGAAGCCCGGCCTCACGAACCCGACCACCGGGGCGGGGTACTTCTTGCCCACCATGGCCACCAGGACGAACAGCGCCCCCGCCAGCAGCACGTTCATCACCACCCCGGCCGACACCACCCCCAGGCGCACGCCCACGGGCTTGTTGCCGAAGGCCCGCGGGTCGGTCGTCTCGGCCGCCTCCTTGACGTCCTCCTGGCCGAGCATCTTGACGTACCCCCCCAGCGGCAGGAGGTTCACGCAGTAGTCGGTCCCGCGCCGCACCACGCCGAACAGCCTCGGCCCAAAGCCCACCGCCAACCGCTCCACGGTGATCCCCGCCGCCTTGGCCACCAGGAAGTGCCCCAGCTCGTGGACGAACACCACCAGCCCCAGCCCGAAGACGAACAGCAGGATCGGCCAGAGCCACTGCGACCACAGCAACGGCACACTCATCGCCAGGTAATCCATCGAGTCCTCACGTGTGGCCGGTCGCCTGCGCGGGGGCACCGGCGGTAAGGCGAGCCTGGAGCTGCGCCCGAGCCCAGCGGTCGGCTTCCAGCAGCGCCTCGAGGGTTATTTCGGACATTGCGGGCGAGCGGCTCAAGACATCCTCCACCAGCGGTACGATCTGCCCGAAACGGATCCGCCCGTCCAGGAACGCCTGCACGGCCGTCTCGTTCGCGGCGTTGAGCACCGCCCCGGTCACGCCGCCGCGGGTGATTGCCTGATAGCCCAACTCCACCGCGCGGGCAAGTCGCCCGTCCAGGGCTGAGAAGGTCAGTTTCCCCAAGGCCGGCAGGTCCAGCGGCGGGGTGGCGCGATCGAGGCGCTGCGGGTAGCTCAGGGCGTAAGCGATGGGCAGGGCCATGTCCGGCCGGCCCATCTGGGCGATCACCGAGCCGTCGCGAAACTCCACGTACGAGTGCACGATGGACTCCTCGTGCAGCACCACCTGAATCTGCTCCGCCGGCAGGTCGAACAGCCAGTGGGCCTCGACCACCTCCAGGGCCTTGTTGATCAGCGTGGCCGAGTCGATCGTGACCTTCGGGCCCATCTGCCAGGTGGGGTGGTCCAGGGCCTCTTGGACGGTGGCCTGCTCGGCGCGCTGGTGCTCCCAGCCGCGGAGCGCACCCCCGGAAGCGGTGATGACCACGCGGGCGACCTCCTCCCGCCGCCCGGCGCAGAGACACTGGAAGATGGCGGAGTGCTCGCTGTCCACGGGCAGCACCGCGACGCCGGCCTTGCGCGCGGCGGGCATGACGATCGCCCCGGCCATTACCAGCGTCTCCTTGTTGGCGATGGCCAGCGTCGCCCCCGCCTCGATCGCGGCCAGCGTGGGCGCCAGCCCGGCCGTCCCCACCACGCCCGAGAGCACCACGTCCGGGCGGCTGCGGCGGACCAGCTCGGTCATGGCCGAGGGGCCCGCCAGCATCTCCACCCCCGCCGGTAGCATCGCCCGGAGCCGCTCGGCCGCGTCGGCGTTGCTGAGCGCCACGATCTGCGGCCGAAAGCGCCGCGCCTGCTCGCCCAGCAACTGCCAGTTGCTCCCGGCCGCCAGCGCGCAGGCCCGCAGCGAGTCTGTGGCCGCGATGACCTCCAGACTCTGCCGGCCGATACTGCCGGTGGATCCCAGGATGGCGACGCGCTTGGCTGACACGACGTGCCTCGACGCTGCGAAGTCCACCCATCTTAGCCGACCCGCCGCAGCGGACAAGGGCCAAGCCGCGAGCGCGCTACGGGTGGGATTGTGCGGCCTGGGCGGCGGGTCTATACTGCGGCCATGAGCGCGGAGAAGCCCCGCAAGAGGTTCGCGCGCGACGAGGTGGTCTTCGACGGCATCATCGCCAAGGTGCACAAGGTCCACCTGGCCATGGGTGACGGGAGGGTGGTCCAGCGGGACTACATCCACTATCCCGGTGCGGCGATCGTCCTGCCCGTCCTGGCCGATGGGCGGATCGTGCTGATCCGCAACTGGCGGTTCGCCGTCGAGCAGGAGCTGTACGAGCTGCCGGCCGGGCGCCTGGAGGGCGGTGAGGACCCTGCCGTCTGCGCCGCTCGGGAGCTGGCGGAGGAGGCCGGCTACACGGCCGGGCGGTGGGAGAAGCTGGGCGGGTTCTTCACCGGGCCGGGCACGAGCGATGAGTTCATCCACGCGTATCTCGCCACCGACCTGACCCCCGGCCGCCAGGACCTGGAACGCTACGAGGAGATCGCCGTCGAGGTCCGCAGTGACGCCCAGGTGCGGGCCATGGTGGCCGACGGGACGATCCGCGACGCCAAGACCATCTCCACCCTGGCGCTATACTGGCTAAGAGGCGCCCGGGAGGAGCACCATGCCTCTTGATCACAGGCCATACATGCAGGCCGGCAGGCCCTACGGCGGGGGATATGGCTTCAGTCTGCCGCGCCCCCCGCGGGTGACGCTGGGGTTGATCCTCGCCTGCGCCGCGGTGTTCCTGCTTGGAATTTCGCCCGGGCTCCGGGCGGTCCTCCACGATTCCCTCTCGTTGCCCTCCAGCAAGCCCGCGGAAGTGTGGCGCCTGATTACGTTCCAGTTTGTGCACGCGGGCAGCGGGCATTTCCTGTGGAACATGATCGGGCTGTATTTCTTCGCGCCGCCGCTGGAGCGAGCGTGGGGGGGGCGTCGGTTTTTGGCTTTCTATCTGTTCTGCGGGGTGTTCGCCGGGGTGTGCTATCTCCTGTTGAGCCTGTTCGTGGGCGCCCCGACGTTCCTGGTCGGCGCCTCGGGAGGGATTCTGGCCTGTCTGATGGCCTGCGCGATCCTGTACCCGCATTTCCTGGTCATCATCTTCCCCATCCGGTGGGTGGCGGGGTTCTATGCGCTGTTCTTCTTCCTGGGTGTGGTCTATGAGCGGGACCTCTCCGGGGCCGCGCACCTGGGCGGGATGGTTGCGGGGGCGATCTGGCTGTGGGTACTGCCGCGGGCGCACGCCGCGGGGGCAGGCCTCCGCGGCCGCCTGCGCGAGGGCGCCTGGCAGCGCAAGCTCCAGCAGCGCCAGGCGGAGCAGGAGGAGCTAGACCGCATCCTCCAGAAGATCCACGACCAGGGCCTGGGGAGCCTTTCGCCCAAGGAGTGCCGCACGCTCCAGCAGGCCTCGCGCCGCCAGCGCGACGAGCAGCAGAAGCTCCGCCGGCTGTGAGCGAGTGAGTTTGCTTTCGCGGCGGCATCCGGTATCATCTTTAGTCCGAGCGATCAGGCGGACGTGTCCCGAGGGCATCATGACGCCGGAAAAGTGCTACCAGCAATGCATCCACGCCGACTGCCGCGCGACCTTCGGCGTGGACCAGGTCCTGGTCGCCTGCCCGCGGTGCGGCGACCTGCTGGACGTGGTGTACGACTGGTCCAAGGTCGCCGTGCCGGCGAAGCTGGCGGTCTTCGCCGCGCGCTGGGCCAGCCGGGACAATCCGCTGGACTTCTCGGGCGTCTGGCGGTTCCGCGAGCTGCTGGACTTCTGCGACGACCGGCACCGGGTCACCCTCGGTGAAGGCCAGACGCTCTTGCAGCGCAACGACCGCCTGGCGCCCTACGTGGGCGTCAAGCCCGGCGGGCTGTACCTCCAGTACGAAGGCCTGAACCCCTCCGGCTCGTTCAAGGACAACGGCATGGCTGCGGCCTTCAGCCACGCGCGGATGGTCGGTGCGACGCGCGTGGCCTGCGCCTCGACGGGCAACACCTCGGCCTCGCTGGCGCTGTATGCCGCGCATTGCGGGACCCGCGCGGTCGTGTTCGTGGGCTCCGGGCGCATCGCCTTCGGCAAGCTCGCCCAGGCGCTGGAGTATGGCGCGCGGACGCTCCAGATCGCCGGCGACTTCGACGCCTGCATGCGCCGCGTCAAGGAAGCCACCGCCCGGTGCGGCCTGTACCTGGTGAACTCGGTCAACCCCTTCCGCCTGGAAGGCCAGAAGACCATCATGTACCGCGTGCTGGAGGGCCTGGGTTGGCAGGTGCCCGACTGGGTGGTCGCCCCCGGGGGTAACCTGGGCAACAGCTCGGCCTTCGGCAAGGCGTTCGCGGAACTGAAGGAACTGGGGCTGATCGACCGCGTGCCGCGCCTGGCGGTCATCAACGCCACCGGCGCCGACACGCTCGACCGCCTGGTCAACGAGAAGAAGCTCACCTGGAACGGCGGCCACTACGACCGCCAGGCCATCGCCGATGACTGGGCCTGGCAGGACGCGACGGGCCGGCGGCCGCACACCATCGCCTCGGCCATCGAGATCGCCCGTCCGGTCAACGCGGCCAAGTGCCTGAGGGCGCTAGCGGTCTGCGACGGCGTGGTGCGCTCGGTGAGCGACGCCGACATCCTCAACGCAAGGGCCCAGGTCGGCCGCTGCGGGCTGGGTTGCGAGCCGGCCTCGGCCGCCTCGGTCGCAGGGGCCAAGTTGCTCGTCGCCCAGGGCGTGATCGACCCGGCCGCGCGGGTCGTGTGCGTGCTCACCGGCCATCCGCTGAAGGACCCCGACGCCGCCGTGGGCTACCACACCGGCCAATACCCCAAGGGCAAAGAAGTCCCTGGCGAGCGCTTGTACGCCAACATGCCCATCCCCGTGGCGGACGACATCGACGCGATCTGCGCCGCCGTCGAGCGGGAGGCGTGAGGATAGGATCATGATCAGGATAGCCATCAGCGGTGCGGGTGGACGGATGGGCCGGCGCGTGGCGGCGCTGGCGATCGAGTCCGAGCAGTTCGACGTCGTCGCGGGCCTGGAGGCCGCCGGGCACGAGACGATCGGCAAGGACATCGGTGAGCTGGCCGGTGTGGGGCGATTCGGCGTGAAGGTCGGCTCGGAGCTATCCGGCCAGGCCGACGTGCTGATCGACTTCTCCAGCCCCGCCGGGACGCTCGCTGGGCTGGCCGCCTGCCGAAAGGCGAGCACGCCCATGGTCATCGGCACCACGGGCCTCACCGACAGCCAGCGGGCCGAGGTCGCCGACGCCGCGGACCAGATCGCCATCGTCCAGGCAGCCAACATGTCCGTGGGCGTCAACGTGCTGCTGAAGCTCGTCGCGGCGGCGGCCAAGGCGCTGGGGGCCGACTATGACGTGGAGATCGCCGAGGCCCACCACCGCTTCAAGGCCGACGCCCCCTCCGGCACCGCAATTGCGCTCGCCAAGAGCATCTGCCAGGTCCTGGGCAAGGACTATGGCGAGTCGGTCGTGTTCGGGCGAGGCGGCCAGTGCCCCCGCAAGAGCGGCGAGATCGGCCTGCACGCCCTGCGCGTGGGCGACACGGTGGGGGAGCACGCGGTGCACTTCGGCAACCTGGGCGAGACGGTGACGCTGGCCCACTCGGCCCACACGCGCGACACGTTCGCCCGCGGGGCGCTGCGGGCGGCGGCGTGGCTCATCGGGCGCAAGCCGGGCCTGTACACCATGGCCGACGTCCTGGGCCTGTAGAGGTGGCACGGGCGTGTGGCACGGGCGTCCCGCCCGTGAGAGGCGCACCTGGGCAAGATGCGCATGCCACTTTTCCCGACATGATCGACCATCCCTGGGACATCCCGCCCGCCTCGGCCGTGGCGATCCAGAAGACACTCGCCCGCCACGTCCGCCAGCGCCGCCTCACTCGCCCCGTCCGCACCGTGGCCGGGGTGGACTGTGCGTTCCTGGCGGGCGGGCGCGAGATCGTCACCGTTGCTGTGCTGTGCGATGCCAAGACCTTTCAGGTTCTGGCCACCGCCAGTGACCGCCGTCGGTGCACGTTCCCCTACGTGCCGGGGCTGCTCAGCTTCCGCGAGGCACCGTCGGTGGTGGCGGCCCTGGCGGCCCTGCCCCGCCGGCCGGACCTGGTGATGTGTGACGGCCAGGGCGTAGCCCATCCGCGCGGGCTGGGGATGGCGAGCCACGTGGGGTTGCTTGCGGGCGTGCCGACCATCGGTGTGGCCAAGAGCCGCCTGTGCGGCCGCCACGGCCAGGTGGGGCGCCGCCGGGGCTCCCGCGTGGCGCTTCGGTTAGGGAGCAAGGTCGTCGGGGCGGTGGTGCGGACGCGCACGGGCGTCAAGCCGCTGTATGTCTCGGTCGGCCACCGGATCACGCTGCCCGAAGCCGTCGCCTGGGTGCTCCGGGCGGCCGCAGCGGTCCGCCTGCCCGAACCCACCCGCCAGGCCCACCGCCTCGTCACCGAATTGAAGAACCGCGGGTGAGCGTCAGTCCTCCGGGACTTCCTTGGCCTGCATCCAGGAGAACATCTTGCGGAGCTTTCGCCCGACGACCTCGACGGGGTGGTTCTTGTCGGCCTCATACAGCCGCTTGAAGTTGGGCTTGCCCTTGCGGCACTCTTCCAGCCACTCCTTGGCGAAGGAGCCATCCTGGATGGCCTTGAGGATCTTCTTCATCTCCGCGCGCGTGGCGTCGTTGATGATCCGCGGGCCGCGGGTGAGGTCCCCATATTCGGCGGTGTTGGAGATGCTGTAGCGCATGTAGCTGATGCCGCCCTCGGCCATGAGCTTGATGATCAGCAGCAGCTCGTGCAGCACCTCGAAGTACGCGATGCCCGGCTGATAGCCCGCCTCGACGAGCGTCTCAAAGCCCGCCTTGACCAGCGCCGTCAGCCCGCCGCACAGGACCACCTGCTCGCCGAACAGGTCCGTCTCGGTCTCCTCCTTGAAGGTGGTCTCGATGATGCCCGCCCTGCCGCCGCCGATGCCGATGCCCCAGGCCAGGGCGACGTCGCGGGCCTTGCCGGTGGCGTTCTTCTCGATGGCGATCAGGCAGGGCACGCCGCTGCCCTCGACGAAGCAGCTCCGCACCGTGTGCCCCGGACCTTTGGGGGCGATCATCACCACGTCGATGCCCGCCGGCGGGACGATCTGCTTGAAGTGGATGTTGAAGCCGTGGCAGAAGCCCAGCGCCTTGCCGGGCTTGAGATTCGGCTCGATCTCCTTTCTGTACACGGCCCCCTGCACCTCGTCGGGCACCGTGACGATGATCAGGTCGCCCTGTTGGGTGGCCTGGGCGGCCGAGAGGGGCTTAAAGCCCGCCTGGACGGCCAGCTTGTGGTTGTTCGTGCCTTCCAGCTCGGCGACGACGACCTTGATCCCGCTGTCGCGGAGGTTCTGGGCGTGGGCGTGCCCCTGGCTGCCGAACCCGATGACCGCGACGGTCTTGTCCGCTAGCGGTTGGAGGGACCCGTCCTTGTCGTAGAGGATTCTCAGTTCCGGTTCTGCCATGGTGTTGCTCCTGTGGTTGCGACTGGCCGGTGGTGGGGCCGAGGCCCACCTTTCTACCGTCCTTCGGCGGCGGGGTCAACGGTGTGGGTCAAGAGGCCTGGGGGGTGCCGGCCCATCGTGCCGGAAGCGATCGGGGGTGAGCGCCGCCGGGTGAGGGCCCTGGTGATGAGCCTGGGGCGGGTGAGGCCTGGCGCCGGGGTTGGCGTGGAGTCCGAAATGCTATGCTCCTGTCCATTATTTACTTTTTTGTCCTTCTGGGCGCTTGGGGGGACGTCCGGTATAATGACGTACAAAGGACCAGTCGGAGGTCTCGGTACGTAACCGGACTACCGGTTAGCGTTGCGTGTGTCCGGAACGGAGGCGCGGCAGCGGAGCGTGCGCTGGAGGACTGTGACCTCATTGCCTCAAGGAGAACCTCAGATGAGAAGCGCGACATTTCTAGTGTTCTTGGTCTGTGTCCTGGCCTGGGCGGGGGTGGCGGGGGCCGATGATTACACCGGCGCCTCGGGCGGCAACTACAACGTGGGCGCCAACTGGTCCGGTGGCTCGGTGCCGGACAGCGATGATTCGGCCTACATCCGCAACGGAGCCACCGTCACGTTGGATAGCAGCGTCAGCTCCCCCATAGAGCTCTGGCTCGGTGGGGCGACGGACCCCAACGGGGTCAACGGCAGCGCGCTGCACATCCTCCCCGGGGCGGTGCTGACGACGACCACCGGCAGCTTCACGGTCGCCCAGGCGTATGACGCCTCGGTGTCCCAAAGTGGTGGCAGTGTTGCAGTTCCCTACTTCCACATGAGCGAGTCCGGGGGCGGGGACAGCACCTACGACCTCACCGGGGGGTCCCTGATCATGGACTACAATCTGCGGGCGGGAACCCCGACCTGGACGATGGACATCGGCCGCGGGGGAGGCACGGCCAGGTTCACCCAGACCGGGGGGTACGTGAGCCTTATCAACAACTACTACCTCAATGTGGGCTATGGGCCCGGCAGCCTGGGTGAGTTCACGATGACCAACGGCAACATCTATGTCGGGGCCCAGCAGTTCAACGTCGGATCTAATGGAGGCCGGGGAACCTTTACGATGACCGGGGGGAGGGTCGAGTCGAGGTATAAGTTCCAGGTCGGCTACCTCGGTGAGGTGGGCGTGTTCAACCAGCTCGGTGGGACCGTGCTGCAGGGCCCCGACGAGCACATGTTGATCGGTCAGTGCTCGTTGGACGCGCCCTACCCTGCCCTGGGCATCTACAACCTCAGCGGCGGTCTGCTGCAGGTCCTGGGCGAGAGGCGGATCTACATCGGCAGGGGCTACAATGCGACCTATGGACCCGGCACGGGCCAGCTCAACGTCAGCGGCGGGTCGGTCGTGGCCACCGGGGGTGAGAACATCTCCGTGGGCTACAAAGGCGGGTGCGGCACGCTGTCTGTCAGCGGCACGGGGTACGTCACCTATGACGAGATTCTCGTGGCCGACAGCTACGAGTACGCCATCCCCACGGGGTGCGTCAATGTCAGCGGGGGGCTCCTCAATCCCAGGACCGATTTTAGCCTGGGTCGGAACGGGCCTGCGGTGCTGAACGTCTCCGGCGGCTCGGTGCTGGCGGGGTCGGGCAGCCCGACGAACTCTATCACCGCCGGGGCGAACGATCCTAATGCCGAGGGCGTGATCAACGTCACCGGCGGGAGGCTGTCCACGCTCACGAACCTGCTGCTGGGCTACCAGCGGGGCAGAGGCACACTGAACCTCAGCGGCGGGACGGTGGATGTCGGCTATAACACCATCATCGCCAGAGAGACGCCCTCAAGCGGTGCCCCCGGCCGGGCTGAGGTGAACATCTCCGGCGGCAGCTTCCAGGGCAAGGTCGT
>JALHTV010000079.1 GCA_022866005.1 Phycisphaerae bacterium | reverse complement strand
TACCCTAACCAGTGGAGTCCCAACCGGTTGCTGAGTAGCTTTGACTCTAAACCCCAGGGGGACCCTGCCGCAGATGCGGCGGGGCACGAATAATACCCAGGAGACCGCCAAGATGTCGACGATCCACATTGACAGGCTGTTAGAGACGTGCGTCAAGAGAGGGGCGAGCGACCTGCACTTGTACGTGGGGCGCTCCCCGACACTCAGGCTTCACGGTCGCCTCAGGTCCCTGGAGACCAAGCCTCTGGAGCCCGAGGACACGGTCGCCCTGATGAAGGCCATCACCCCGGAGCGCAATCAGCAGGAGCTCCAGGAACAGGGCGGCACGGACTTCGGGTTCGAGTTCGGCACCGCGGGGCGCTTCCGGACGAGCGTCTTCATGCAGCGAGGAAATATCTCCATCTGCCTTCGCCTTATCCCTTCCAAGCTTCTCTCGTTCGAGGACATCGGGCTGCCGCAGATCGTCAAGAGCATCTGCCGCCGCCCCAGGGGAATCTTCCTGGTCACCGGACCGACCGGCTCAGGGAAGACCACGACGCTGGCCACCATGATCGACTACATCAACGAGAGCTTCGATCGCCACATCGTCACCATCGAGGACCCCATCGAGTATTACCACTATCACAAGAAATCGCTGGTCAACCAGCGCGAGGTCGGGGTGGACGTCCCCAGCTTCAGCGAGGCGCTGCGGCGCGTGCTGCGTATGGACCCGGACGTGATTCTCGTGGGCGAGCTCCGCGACCTGGAGACGATCGAGGCGGCGCTGCGGGCCGCGGAGACGGGGCACCTGGTCTTCGGCACCCTGCACACCACCACCGCCCACCGGACGGTCACGCGCATCGTGGACATCTTTCCCACCAGCCAGCAGGAACAGATCCGCGTGCAGCTGTCGGAGTCGATGGTCGCGGTGCTCTGCCAGGCCCTGATGCCCCGCTGCGACGTCCGCGGGATGACCGCGGCGTTTGAGTTCATGTATGTCACCAACGCCATCGCGAACTTGATCCGCGAGAACAAAGTCTTCCGCATTCCCTCCTCTATTCAGACGGGCAGGAAGTACGGCATGCAGTTACTGGACGATCACCTGTTCCAGCTTTGGGTGGACGGGAGAATCGACAAGGTTGAGGCGTTGGACCACGCCCAGAGCGCCGGGGAACTTCAGGACAAGATCGAGGCCACCGAAAGCGGCAAGCCCTTGCCGCCCCCGGGCGCCAGGGTCTTGCAGCAAGAAGGCGACAGTGAGAAGTAGCCGCATCGGAGGTGCGACCCATGGCAGCCAGCAGCTACGATGTGAAACAGTTGAAGGGGCGCGCCGTGGGGCGGGTGCTCCTCAAGATGGAGAAGGTCACCCGCGACCAGGTCACCCAAGCGATCGACGTCCAGAAGCAGCGCGGTGGGCCAATCGGCCAGATCCTGGTCGACCTGGGCTACATCGACGACAACACGCGCAATCTGGCCCTGGGGTTCCAGGCCGGGATGGAATACGCCGATCTGACCTCCCCCGACATCCCTGCCGAGGTCCTGGCCCAGATCCCCGCTCACGTGGCCACCAGCAACAAGGTCCTGCCGCTGGAGTGCGACCAACGGGCCAAGCGGCTGGTCGTGGCGCTGGCCTCGGCGGACAACTTCCGGGCGGCGGATGACCTGCGCACGCTGACCGGCTTCGAGATCATCACCCGCATTGCCGACGGCGATCGCCTGGAGGCGGCCCTGGCCAAGTACTACGGGCTGGAGACCGCCTCGGCCGGGGCGATGGGCTCCATCGGTGACCTGATCAACGAGATCGTCGGGGACGAGCAGCTGGCGCAGCTGGAGCATCGCGGTGATAGCATCGACCTGGATACGCTGAAGGGCGCCGCCGAGGCCAACCCCGTCAAGCGCCTGGTCAACATGGTGCTCATGCAGGCGATCAAGGACCGCGCCTCGGACATCCATTTCGAGCCCTTTGAGGACGAGTTCAAGATGCGTTACCGCATCGACGGTCTGCTGTACGAGATGCTGCCGCCGCCCAGGTCCATCGCGGCGGCGGTAGCGTCGCGCATCAAGGTCATGGCTCACCTGAACATCGCCGAGCGCCGCATGCCGCAGGACGGGCGCATCCCGCTGACGATCAACAACGCTCCGGTCGACCTGCGCGTCGCGGTCCTGCCGACGATGTTCGGGGAGAGCATCGTGCTCCGCGTGCTGGACCGTTCCCAGGTGCAGTTGGACCTGGATCGCCTCGGCCTGCGCGAAGACGACATCCGCCTGTTGCGTCAGCTCCTCCAGCGGCCCAATGGCATTGTCATTGTGACCGGGCCGACCGGCTCGGGGAAGACCACCACCCTGTATTCGGCGCTCAACGAGCTCAACGACGTCACGGTGAAGATCCTGACGGCCGAGGACCCGGTGGAGTACGACATCGACGGCATGATCCAGGTGCAGATCAAGGACGACATCGGTCTGACGTTCGCCCGCTGCCTGAGGCACTTCCTGCGTCAAGACCCCGACATCGTGCTGGTAGGCGAGGTCCGCGACCTGGAGACCTGCGAGATCGCCGTGCAGGCGTCGCTGACCGGCCACTTAGTGTTCTCCACGGTGCACACCAACGATGCGCCCAGCACCATTGCCCGTCTGCTGGACCTGGGAATGGAGCCGTTCAAGCTAATTGCGACGCTGGAGGCCGTGGTCGCGCAGCGGCTGGTGCGGCGGATCTGTCCGCGGTGCAAGGAGGCCTATACCCCCACCGAGGAGGCGCTGATAGAGCTGAACCTCGCGCCCGACCAGGTCGCCGGGCGGACGTTCTTCCGCGGGCGGCGATGCGACGCGTGCCGCGGCACCGGGTACAGCGGGCGGGTGGGAATCTTTGAGATCATGCTCCTGGACGACCACATGCGCGAGCTGATCATGAAGCGCAGCAGCACCAACGTGCTCCGCGAGGCCGCTCGCAAGCGGGGCATGAGGACCCTCCGCGACACGGGGTTGCTGGCGATTTACGACGGAGTGACGACCATCGAGGAGGTCGTTTCTCAAACGATTTACGAGGACACCGAGTAGCCCCGCTACGGCCGGTTCCCCTGCCGGGTGGGCCCGCCCACGCGGGAGGCCAGTGGGACCTAACACAGGAGCACAGCCATGCCAGTCTTTACTTATGAGGCCATGAACAGCGTCGGCCAGAGCGTCAAGGGCGAGGTGACGGCCGCTTCCTCCGAGGAGGCCATCACCAAGGTCCGGGCGATGGGGAACTTCCCCACGAAGATCAAGGACAAGGCCATCCGCACGGGCGCGGGTCGCGCCCGCGCAGGCGCCGCTGCGGCCGCGGTGCCCGGGGCGAGGCGCCGCAGGGTAGGCGGGGCGAGCGCCACGCTGCGCACGCAGTTCACCCGGCAGCTTTCCACGCTGATCAACGCAGGCCTGCCCATCTTGCGAAGCCTCCGCATCCTTGAGCAGCAGCAGAGGCCTGGCCCGATGCGCCTGGCGGTGCGGTACGTAGCCGACGACGTGGAGGGCGGCGCCGCGTTGTCCGAGGCCATGGCCCGCCATCCGGGGGTCTACGACCACCTCTACACCAGCATGGTCCGCGCGGGGGAGGTCGGCGGCGTGCTCGATACCATCCTCCAGCGTCTGGCGGACTTCATGGAGAAGCACGAGGCCCTGAAGCGGAAGGTAATCGGCGCGATGATCTACCCGGCGGCGGTCATCTCGTTCGCGTTAGGCATCTTGGGCCTGCTGCTGGTGTTCGTCATCCCGAAGTTCCAGGCGATCTTCATGGAGATGGGATCCAAGCTGCCGCTCATCACCCGCTTCCTCCTGAGCACCAGCGCCTGGGTGACGGGGGGCGGATGGTTGGCCATTCTGGGCACGCCTGTGGGGTTGCTGATCCTGAGCAAGCTGATCCGCATCTCGGAGGGCGGGCGGTACATCCTCGACAGTCTGAACCTCCGCATCCCGATCCTGGGGCGAATCCTCAGCAAGTCGTCCATCGCGCGGTTCAGCCGCACGCTGGGCACGCTCCTGGGGGCCGGTGTGCCGATTCTGGAGGCGCTGACCATCACGGCGGATACCGCCGGCAACGAAGTGTACGCCCGGGCACTGTGCAGGGTCCGTGACGGGATTCGCGAGGGTGAGAACTTCGCCGCCCCGCTGCGCACGGCGAGGATGTTCGATCCGATGGTCGTCAACATGATCGACGTCGGCGAGGAGACCGGGGAGCTGGACAAGATGCTGGGCAAGATCGCGGACACCTATGAGGAGGAAGTGGAAACGTTGGTAGGCGGCCTGACAAGTTTGCTCGAGCCGGTCATGATCATCATGCTCGGCCTGATCATTGGCACCATCGTCATCGCGCTGTTCATGCCCATGGTGGGGATGATCCAGGCGATGTCCAAATAGCCACGCTTTTTGCGAAAGGGACCTATCATGATAACGAAAACAGAAACAGCAACCCCCGGCGCTGGCCGAACTTCCCGGCACCAGAGCTTCACGATCGTCGAACTACTGATCGTGATGGCCGTCATCGCCTTGTTAATCGGGATCATGTTGCCGGCGGGGCAGGCCGTGAAGGACATGGCCCGGCGCACCTCCACCAGCGGGGCGATCCACTACCTTGCCTCGGGGCTGGAAATGTTCAAGAGCGAGGCGAAGTTGGGTGGGGAGTCCATCCCCTCGCGGTGGCCCACCGCCACCTTGGGGAGTCCCTATGCCCCCCAGGCTCCCAACTATGTGAACTTCGTGGGCAACGGGGCCCAGACCCTTCTGTGGGGCCTGGTCGGGGTCGACTGGCTGGGGACGCCCGGATTCACTGGCCCCATGAACAACGGGGTCGGCGGCCTGTACGAGCACGATAGCAACGGTCAGCCCGTCATGGAGCGATTTGGCCCATTCCTTGATCTGAGCAAGGTGAAGATCGCGACCCCGGCCCAACTCCAACTCCAGGCCGAGCCGGGGCTGCATCCCGATGTACCGGTCATACTCGATACCTTCAGCTATCCTATCCTCTACTACCTCCCCGAGGTCGGACGTACAGGGGTCGACGCGTATGACTATAGCGACAACTTGGAGCTCCTCTATGCGATGCGCGCCAATCAGCCCATAGCGGATCCCAGCGTCTTCGCGGAGTACATCATCGATCAGCGGGCCATCGACGTCCCCCCCGTGGTCCGCCCCCCGCATAACCGCGATAGCTATCTGCTGATCTCGCCCGGCCCGGACGGGTGGTACGGGACGCGAGACGACGTGACCAACTTTCCGTTCAACCCGCAGCCGTCACCCCCCTAACCAGGTGAAGACACCGGAGGTGCCAACGTGACACACATCACCCCAAGCAATCCCGGGAAGCTTTGCCCGGGCGACCGGCTGGGCCCGGCCTTCACGCTCATGGAACTGCTGGTGGTCATTGCCGTGATCGCGTTGCTGGCCGGAATCCTCATGCCGAGTTTGTGGCGGGTGAAACTGCTCGCCCGCAGCACCCGGACCAGCGTCCTGCTCAATAAGACCCTGGAGACGGCGATGGAGATGTTCCACGACGAGAAGGAGCCCGTGGGCGGCGATTACCCCCCCTCCTTCTTGGACACCGCCATGGCAGGGAACCCCTACGCGGCCGACGGGCAGAGCGACCCGGCCAAGCCCCGCGGTGATATCAGGGTGTATGGTGCCCAGACGCTCCTGTGGGGACTGGCCGGAGCGGATTACCTGGGGACGCCCGGCTTCGCCCAGTCGCTCCGGGTCCTGTACGAACTCCAGGGCGGCCGCCCCAAATACGAGCGCCGCGGGCCCTACATCGACATCAGCAAGCTCAATGCCGCCAACCCCATGTTGAGGAACCCGGACCCAGAGTTGAGACCCAGCGACCAGATTCCCGTCATCATGGACGACTTCGGCAACCCGATCCTCTACTTCAGACCTGTTCGGGGCTTCTATCTCGTTGGAGACAACGCCCCCTTCATCACCCTATGGACAGGCAACCGGGCCAGGGAAGACTGGATCTCCAACCCCATGCCAACGGACTTTGGCCCGAATCGGGAGGTCAAGGACGTTCCTGGATTCGAAGGGTTCATCCACAATCCGAAAGTGAGGACAGTGCTCCAGCCGCACAACCCCGATTCGTACCTGTTGATGTCGCCTGGGCCGGATACGTTGTACGGCACGAAGGACGATCTCGCCAACTTCCCCGTGGGCGGGTTGAACATGCCCTACGGCTGGTACTAGGGAGGTGCCCCATGAAGACTTACCCATGGCGCCGCGCATCGAGAGTCGCCCCGGCGTTTACGCTGGTTGAAATACTTGTCGTCATCTTCGTCCTGTCGGTGCTGGCGGGGATACTCATCCCCAGCATGACCGCCGTACGTACGGCCGCAAAACAGACGGCCACCGGGGCGCTCCTGAACACCCTCGGCTCGGGCCTGGACATGTTCAAGAGCGACCCCAAGCTCGGCCGCAACTACCCGCCGAGCTTCTGGAACACTATGTACGGCAGCCCCTACAGCGGGAGCACCGACAGTTGGGTAGCCTATGGTGCACAGACGCTCGTGTGGGGCCTGGCCGGGGCGGACCTGCTGGGGACACCAGGCTTTCAGGTGGACCCAAATGTGCCAATCCTGATGAGCAATGACACCGACGGGCTGTATGAGCTTGACGCAAACAAGAACCCCGCGAAGGCTCGCTTCGGGCCGTTCATCGACCTCAGCAAGACCAAGATCAAGAAGCCGTCGGAGACCAAGAGGCCCGGGAACAACGTTTACGACCGCGCCCCAGTCATCGTGGACAGCTTTGACATGCCTGTCCTGTACTTCGCCCCGGATCCCAACTTCAGCGACGTGGAGATGTATTTGCCTTCGGGCCGTGACAGCCACAACGACGGGTTCCTGGACCCCAATCAGGACCCGATCGCCAACCAGACCAAGTTCCACAACTACATCCTGGACACGCGGGCCTACGACCCCAATGATCCCGCCAAGAGACTTTCTCCCATTCCCGTTCCCCACAACCGCGACTCCTATCTGCTGATCACCCCCGGTCCGGACCGGTACTACGGCACGAACGACGACGTGGCCAATTTCCCATTCAACCCGCAGACGATGGACTGACAGACATCAGAGGCGCAAACGTGAACCACAGGGTTCTGGACAACGCGGCGAGGGTTCTTCCGACCGCCAGGTCGCCGCAGGCGACTCGATGCGGCGAGCCGGCCGGGCGGAGTGGCTTTACCCTCATCGAGGTGCTGGTGGTCATCTTCATCCTGAGCATCCTGGCCGCGATTGTCGGCAGCATCGCCGGGTACGTCATGAGCTCGGCCAGCCGCCAGGAAACCGCCGCCACCCAGAAGGTCCTGCTTGCGGCGATCCAAGCCTACTACGACGCGGGCAACCCCAAGGCCTATCCACCGGACCATTACGGGGCCACGGGAGACCCTAACGAGAGCGGGAAAGTATTGGTCAACTTCCTGACCGGGAAACTCGATTCGGCAGAGCCTAACCCCGATAGGTCGCAGACCCCCGCGGCCAGGGCGGCCACGGAGATTCTCCTGAAGCTCCCTCAGGAGGCCTGGGGCGGGGACCCCAACAGGGCCGTAACGGACGGGTGGCGCAATGCCATGCGCTACGAGAGAGATGGCGGGCTGGGCGGCAGGCAGCCCGTGGTGATCTCCGCGGGGCCCAACGGGCACTTTGGGGATCCTAGCAATGCCGGTGACCCCAACGGGGAGGACGACATTCGCTCAGATGAAAGTCAGTGAGGTGGCGGAGCGATGGTGAAGCAGGCTGCGATAATGCGGTGCTCGGCTGAGAGCTTCACCTTGATGGAGATGCTCGTGGTGCTGGTGGTGATCGGCATCCTGAGCGCCATCGTCCTGCCCAGCATGGTGGGGCTGTTCACCGCCGGGTCCGACGCCCAGGCCTACAACGTCCTGGCCGGTCAGCTCGTCGCCGCCCGCGGCCTGGCCATCCAGCATCGCACCCACGCCGGCGTCCACGCGCAGCTCGCGGACCCGACCGGGGCCTTCACCGGCAGAATCCCCACGGCGTGCTTCACGGCCATCGTCTGGGAGGTTCTGAAGGACCCCACTGACCCCAATCAGGGCACGCACTTCGTCCTGGCCGAGGGCTTCTCACCCCAGAAGCTCCCCGGCCAAATGGCCTTTGGGCGCGTGGAGCCGCCCTTCTACGACCCGTCAGTCGAGAGTTACGAGCCCAACCAGCTCACCGGAGACGCACGGTGGAGGTTCACCTCGCTGACGTTCGTGTTTGCGTCCAACGGGCAACTGGTGGACGGTAAGACCGTTGTCTTCCCCAACGACGATCCCAATCACCCCGCTTTCGACGCCTCCCAGAAGGATACCAGCAGGGCCTACCTGTGGGACCCCAACGTCGCCAACGACGACGACCCCTGCTGCAACACGTCCGTCAACGCGGCCGTGATGTTCGATTGGGGCAAGTTCATCTCGTTCACGTCGGAGGACGACAGAAAGCTGTATCTGGAGAAGTACGGGCAGATCATTGCCGTCAATCGGTACACCGGGACGCTCCTGGGGGAGGCTGCCCCATGAGACGTCCGGAAGACCAGGTCCTCCGACACAGAGATGCAGAGAGCGTCGCAGGCCCGTTGCATCCTGGGGCGCGTTTCTGTCCCTCCGTGTCGAGCCTGGCCGCGGTCGCGAGGTCTGGTCCTCACGGGCGGGGCGGATACTCCCTGGCGGAGCTGGTGTTGGCGCTGGGGGTGCTGGCCATCGGGATGACCATGGCGGCGGCCTTGTTCCCCACGGCCATCAAGCTCAACGAGCAGTCCAACCGCGACTCGGTCGGCACCCTCATCGCCGCCAACGGCCTGGCCATCGCCAAGGCCATGCTCCTGGGAAGCCAAGTCACCGACCCAAACCTTGCCATTATCGCGGACGGGAACCATACCAGCGCAATCCCTTTGAACCTGCAATACTACACCTACGATCCCAATGACCCCAACACCTGGCCCCCTACGCGCGGGTTTCTCGTGCTCGGGAGGCCCCTGAACGGGACCTACCAGCTCGTGATCGTCTCCTACGACATGTACTCCCCGGGAAACACCGTGACGGCCAAACTGGTGCAGATCGCTCGGCTCGATCCCCCCGCAGTCGGGGGGGCACCGCTGGTTACTTTGAGGGACAGTGCACCTGTAGGCTCCCCCCTCATCCTAGCCAAGAACGGGAGCTACGCCATGATCACCGGTCGTGATCCCAACGATCTCGGCAATCTCAACAAAGGACTGTTGGACCACATGATCGACGCCCAAACCAATGACAATGCCTGGGTCATCGAGGAATCGGGGGTAGCCAAGAGCCCGGCCATGACGGTCCTGGTGGGTGAGACAACCCTGGAAAGCGGACCATGAGACGGGATTCGGGACACTATGTTGACCGCTCAGGGGGCCGGCCACGGCGCGGCTCGTGGCCGCGCCAGGGCATGACGCTCATCGAATTGCTGGTGAGCCTGGGCGTGCTGTCGGTGATCTGCATCGCCTTCGCGACGATCATGGCCCAGACCCACAGGGTCGTCAACAGCTCCAACGCCCTCATGCAGGCCAACGCCACCGCCGCCGCCGTCGCCCAGACCCTCCGCGACGACCTGGCCAGCCTGTCCACCCAGGGGTTCGTCGCGGTCTACACCGACACCAATGGAGACTCGCACCTGATCTTCACCGCCGTGGCTCCCTTCAAGGGGCGCACGGCAACGACCTCCAACGTCCGCGCCAACGCCGCGCGGATCGACTATGGGTGGACAGACAACACCACCCCGAATGATCCCAACGACGACCTGCTCTGGCGGAGGGCCATCCTCATGACCGGGACGGTTGGGATCAGTCCCGACCCGAACGGAGACCAAAAACTCGAGGATGATGTAGACCCGAACATGTGGTTGGGCGCGTATCAGGAGATCAACCCCAGCGCGATCCCGTGGGATCGGTACTACCAAGACCCCAACATCCCCACAGAGGTGAAAACTCCCGCGGACGCGGATCTCCTCTGGCCGATGCTGGCGAGGCCGTGCCTGGCCTTCCGGGTCTCGTGGTGGGACAAGCCCAACAGCAGGTGGGACACCAATTCGCATACCTGGACGCCCCCGGATTTCGCGTCCCCCGCCACCCCACCCCCGCCGCCGGCCATCCGGGTCAACTTCAGCATAAAGACGGGCCCGAAGGAACAAGACAAGTTGGATTACGAGGTGATCTGTCCCTTGCGGCTGTAGACAGTACCCCAGGGAGTGCGACGTATGACTCCAGGTGAGCGAAAGCGTGGAAGCGTCCTGCTGATGGTGATCGGGCTGCTGACGGTCATCGCCATGCTGGGCTCGATGCTGCTGCTGATCGCGCGGCTGGACCGCCAGACCAGCCAGGCCCAGGCCAGCGCGTCCCTGGAAGACCACGCGGCCCAGGGCATCCTGGACCGCCTCATCGCCGACCGCCTGAATGACTTGTACATCAATGGTACTGTGCTCTACGGGAGGCTAGACTCCACTGACGCCCTGACGGCCGAGCGGCAGATGATCGACTACCCAGCCGAGGGATACGACGACGCCCTGGCCTGCATCGAACCGGTCTTGGAGCCTGTCGGCGGCACGATGTGGAGGCACCTGTCCAACTGGACCCGGGCCAGCGGCACGTTGGTCACTAATATCCCCGTGAACGACCCCAGCCTGGCAGACACCGACGGTGACGGCCTCAAGGACGCGCGGCTGTTCTCCACCGGGGTCCTAGACCGCGACGGGGGGGCGCTGTACGCGGCCGTGCGGATGATCGATGCCGCCGGCCTGGTCAATGTCAACGTCGCAGGGGTTCCCCCACGACGGGCGCAAGTGGGCGTCCCCATGGGTCCCCGCTACCTGGCCCTGGAGAATCTGCTCCCCCTGGGTTCGGCGCAACAGGTGGTCGACGATCGCGCCAACGGGCCGTACGACATGGGCGACATGCTGGCCCTGGCCTGGGGCCGAGCGGACCCCTGCGCCACCAATGGACGGCTGGTCGAGGCTGTCGTGGGTGCGGGAGGCGACTTCCTAGCCGCCAGGGGCTCCCTGACCACCCACTCGCCCGGCGGGACGCTCAGTCCCCTGTGGACCTACCTGGTGGCCGGCGCGGGGACCATGAAAAGGAATCCCAACGACGCAGGGGTCCTGCCCAGCGATCCCAGCGCTCAAGAGATTCGACGGCGGGTCTACGACGGCGCCCTGGCCATGCTCCAGGCCTACGAATACGACTCCAATCCCGGCCCCACCCCCAACAGGGTCAAGGCCGCTCAACTAGTCGTCAACCTCATCGACTACCTGGACAGCGACCCCAACGTGACCCGTATCGATGCCAACACGCTGGACCCCAGTGTCGGTGCGGTCACCTACGTGTACGGCATCGAGAGGCACCCCTTCGTCTCCAAGGTCTTCCGCAAACGCATCTACGTGGACCTCACCACTCCCCCCACCGAGGTCGCCGCAATCGAACTCATCAACCCGTACGCCCAGCGGATTGACCTGACGAACTACTCCCTGGAGAACTACCCCGGGACCGACATGACCAACAAGGGAATCGACGCCGCTGGGCCCAACGGCCCGGGGCGGTTTGTCATCTACTCCGGGAACTTCGATAAGGCCGACATCGACCCGAACGTGCCCGACCCCAGCTCGCTATTGCAGGTAACTGGCCTCACGGCCGATCCCCCCGTCAAGATCCTGTGGAAGCATCCGGTCGAGTCGTGGTCCGTGTGCGTCGACCAGACCCCGGTCGTGAATTGCCCGGCCCCCAACGCGAGCAAGCCGGCCTACTGGCACGTCACGTTCCGCGATGACCGCCTGAATAGGGCCCGTTACAGCCTGGCGACGGCCCTGGCCCAGTCCACGGATGATCCCTCTGCGGCGAACGACGACGACCCCAACTACGACTACACCGACCCTCCCGATCCCAATAACAGGATGGGCGCCTCCAACCCGACAAACCTGGTCGATGCGATTGTAGGAGCCCCCACACCGGTCTATGTCCGCAACGAAGGGATGATCTGCCTGGGGGACATGATGCGGCTCTTCACTGTCGGGCCGACCGAGGCGGTGCCCTTGTCAGCAAGGATGTCGGCCCCGGGGGCGCAGTTGGTCCCCTGGGGCGATTCCGTCCCCACGGCCCCCCCGTGGTTCGGTCCCAGGGTGCCGCTGGGCTGCCTGGTCAGCGAGTTCTTCAATCTGGTGCCGACCGATCCCAATGGCACCATCGGCGGGCTGGTCAACATCAACACGGCCCCAGCCAGCGTGCTGAACTGCCTGCCGGCCCTGGCGGACATCCCCCAGATGCCCGGTCAGACGTGGTCCCCGGCGGCCGAGATTGCGGCCTATCGCGATCTGGGCACCACCGACGGGAGGGACTACAGCGTCCGGGCCACGCCTACCGGCATCACGGGTCTGCGGAACCAAGCGGGCTTCGCGTGCGCCTCGGAGGTCGCGATCCCTCTTCGCACGCTGATGCAGGCCCGCGGGATCGTCTATAACAGCTACTCGTTCACGAATGTGCCCCCCGAGAACTACGCGCTCGGGCCCGGGACCCCCGCCAACGATGACGACGGGATCCCGATCCGGTGGTCTTCCCCGCCTCCCTACCAGGCCGTGCTGAACGACCCGGTCAAGCAGCACGTGCTCTACGGCTGGTTGAGCAACCAGGTGACGGTGCGGAGCAACACGTTCATCGTCTATATCCGCGTCCAGCGGGACAGCGACCCCAACACGCACGCCCGCTACTACGTGGCCGTGATCGACCGCAGTGAGTGCCCCGCTCAGCCCCCTCGCGCCCTGTTGTTCACGGAGCTGCGCTAGCCCCGGCGGCCGGGGTATGATGTCGGCATGGAACGCCCAGGCCCGGCCATCTTGATCACCTCCCAGGCTTACGCCACGAAAGAGCTCCTTTCCCGCATCCGCGCGACCGCGCCCGGAGCGGCGGTCTTCGGCCCGGAGGATTGGAAGCGCGACGGCTCGCTCATTGAGCGGATCGACATCACCTTCGGGCGCCTGCCGGGTGAGGCCATCGCCCGCGCGGGACGGCTGAAGTGGATCCACACTACCGCCGCCGGGGCCGACTGGGCCCAGCGCGAGCCGGCGCGCTCTCATCCGGCCGTGGTCACCAGCTCGCACATCCACGCCGAATCCATCGCCGAGCACCTGTTCGGCCTGCTGCTCGTGCTCGTGCGCGGGCTGCACCACGCCCACCGCCACCAGCTCCAGGAAACCTGGGCCAAGAAGCCCCAGGCCCCCTTGGACGTGCTGGCCGGAAAGACGCTCTGCGTGGTGGGGCTGGGGACCATCGGGCGGCGGTGCGCCGAGCTTGGGGCGGCCTTCGGCATGCGCGTGATCGGTGTGCGACACCACGTCCAACCGACGCCCCCGGCGGAGGCCGTCTACGGGCCTGCCGACCTATGCCAGGCCTTCGCGCAATCGGACGTGGTCATGGTGGTCCTGCCGGGCACGGAGCAGGCCTGCGGGCTGATCGGGGCACGCGAGCTGAGCGCCCTGCCGGCGGGGGCCTATCTGCTCAACGCCGGGCGCGGCAAGAGCGTCGACACCGACGCGCTGGTCGGCGCCCTGGCCTCAGGGCGCCTGGCCGGGGCAGGGCTGGACGTGGTGGACCCCGAGCCGCTGCCGCCGGGGCATCCGCTGTGGGGCATGCCCAACGTGCTCATCACGCCGCACACCGCCGGCCTGCACCGCACCTACGTGGCCGAGGCGACGGGGGCCTTCCTGGACAACCTCAAGCGATTCCTGTCATCGCAGCCTCTGGTGGGCCTAGTGGACAAGACCCTGGGCTACTGACCGCCTGCGTGGCCGGTGGTAGGATGGCGGGACGGATTCCCGATGGACGTTCGGACACTCGATGGCATCCTGCTTTGGCCCCAGGGCGCCCCCGGTGCGCTGGGCGACGGGCCTGCGGACCGCCCCTGCCTGCGCCCGTCGCTGCCGGATTGCCCCGGGCCGGTCGCGGCCTTTATCGTCTGTGCGGGCGGCGGGTACGTCATGCGGGCGGCCCATGAGTGCGAGCCGGTGGCCCGCTGGCTGTGCTCCCTGCGGGTGGCGGGGGTCATCCTGGACTACCGCGTCAAGCCCTACCGCCACCCCGCTCCGCTCGGCGACGCCCAACGGGCCGTCCGGATGGTTCGCGCGCGGGCCACCGAGTGGAACATCGATGCCAGGCGCGTCGGGGTCTGTGGCTTCAGCGCGGGCGGCCACGTGGCGCTGTCGGCGGCGACGATCTTCGATGAGGGCACCCCCGACGCCGCGGACCCCATCGACCGGCTCCCCTGCCGCCCCGATGCCTTCATCGCCGGCTACCCGGTAGTCACCTTCGGCCAGTTCGCCCACCAAGGGACAATGGAGACCCTGTTGGGCAAGGATCCCGATCCGGCCTTGCGAGCGGAACTCAGCCTGGAAACCCGAGTCACGGGGCAGACGCCCCCGGGATTCATCTGGCACACCGTGGAGGACCCGTCCGTGCCGGTAGAGAACAGCCTGCTCCTGGCCAGCGCCCTCAGCCGGTGCAAGGTGCCCTTCGAGCTGCACCTGTTCCAGACGGGATTGGCTCGCCACGGCATCGGCATGGCCGCCGACGTCCCGGGGGCCAACTGGATCGAGCCCTGCGCCCGCTGGCTCGGCAAGATCGGCTTCGTTGCCCCGGCCTGACCCGCCCCGCCACCCCTACCGCCCCGGCTTGTCGGCCCGTGCTGCCTCTTGAGCCTGGTAGGCCTTGTCCATCTCGACGAATCGCTCCTGGAGCAGGCGGAAGTCGCTGTGGGTGATCTCATCGGGCATGGGCATCCCCTTGCCCATGCGGCTGATCGCATAGCCCTCCCCCACCGCGAGCATCCCTCCCAGCCCGACGCCGATGACGATGACTGACGCGGCCAGGATGAGAATGAGGCTGCGTCGCCAAGACCCCCGGAAGCGATTGAAGGCCCGTCCCGTCTGTAGGCCGGCCACCCACTCCCGCAGGCCGTGCAGGAGGAGCATCCCGGCCACGGCCAGCGACAGCCAATGCCCCGGTTTCATGGCGTCTGGATGGTCCCCGGGTGCCCTGCGGAAGTAGCCGGCCCACCAGCCTGCAAGGTACCCGACGATGACCATTGCCAGAATCGCGGCCAGGACGATGGTCACTTTCCGGTCCCGCCACGTAATAGGCGAAGGGGCCGTCAGCCCCAGTTCGCGCCCCCGTTGGCGAATGGCGCAATAGGACATCCAGAGCAGCGCCGCCAGGACCGCCGATCCGACGGTGACGAACTCCAAGACCAGCCTGTCCCCATTCTCCAGCGTCAGGCCACCGGCTCCGCCGGCTGCCGCAATGAACGAGTACCCCGCATAGACCGCCAGGGGGACGACAACAGCCAGCAGGCAGATCCTGCCCAATCGTCGCCAGCCAACGAACAGGAGGATTCCGCGATTGGGTTTACGAACGAAGAGAAAGTCCGCGGCGACCGCTGCGCCCAGCAGCACGGCCAACAGAACAACCACGACCAGCAGGACGAGCATGGCGAGCTGGGCGAAGACAAACTGCTCCGTCACCCGCACGGCCTTCATGTTGAACTCATATTGAGGCAAAGCGGGCGTCACCACCGACTCCAGAATGCCCATGTGGATGGAAGCCGCTTGCTCAGGCCGGCCTGCCGACCAGAGGCGGTTGTAGAACTCGTATTCCTCCATCCGCTGCCGGCGCGCCGCCTCGGCGGCCTGGGCCTGTCCAAGCTCCTTGGAGATGACCTCCTTGTAACCCAGCACGTGGTAGCGGATGGCCTGGGCGACCAACAGCTCGATGATCATATCCGATTGAGCGCCCATCCTGACGGCCAGGCGGTCCACGTCCCGACGAAGTCGCCGGGCTTGGTCGTGCTGCCCCCGATGGTCCAGCACCCTGGAATAGGCCAGCAGCGACTCAGACAGCTTGCGGTAGTCGTTCAGGTGCGCCAGCGCCACGCTATAAAAGCATAGGCTCAGACGGTCAAGGTACTGGATCAGGCGGGTCGGGACGGGCAGGAGGTCCAGGCGGCCAAG
>JALHTV010000078.1 GCA_022866005.1 Phycisphaerae bacterium | reverse complement strand
TTCTGGCGGCCTTGGCGGCGCTGGTGGCACTGGTGACACTGCTGAGCTTCGTGAAGGTGCAGCGATATGCCCTGGAGGGCGAGCCCGCGGCAATGGCCCTGAGCGCCCGAGAGGCGCCGGTGACGATGGGCACGGCGATGGTGGTCCTGGCGATCGTGTGCCTGCTGAGCGGCGTGGCGATGGTTCCTCTGTGGCACTACCTCTTCGAGCCTGCCGGCCAGGCGTTGCTGGGGGGTGTCGCGAAACTGGTGTCGGTGGCGGGAGTCTCACCATGAGATGGTTCCTGTGTTTGCTGGCGGTCTTTGTGCTGTGGATGCTGCTGTTCTGGTCGGTGGAGCCGGCCGTGATCGGCTCGGGGGTGTTTTTTGCCCTGATCATCGGCACACTCCTGGGAGACATTTACCCCGAGGGCCTTGCGAAGGTGTTTTCACCCCGGCGGTGGTTCTGGTTCCTGGTCTACTTGCCCGTCTTCCTTTACTACTGCATACGCGCGAATGTCGACGTGATGCTTCGCGTCCTGCACCCGGACCTGCCCATTCGCCCGGGGATCGTCCGCATCCGCACGACGCTGAAAAGCGAGATGGCCAAGACCTTCCTGGCCAACAGCATCACGCTGACTCCCGGCACGCTGGTGATGGACATCGATGGGCAGGACCTCTACATCCACTGGATCTACGTGCGGGAGGGCGACGTGGCGCAGCGCACGGCCGAGATATGCGGCGTCTTTGAGCGCCTCCTGCGGAGGATCTTCGAATGAGCTCCATGGGCCTTTTCGGAGAGATTGCGTTCGCGGTGCTGATTCTGTCTTCGGCGCTGTGCCTGCATCGGATCGGCCGGGGGCCGACGGCGCCGGATCGGGCCATCGCCATCGACATCCTCGGGACGCTGGTGGTGGGGTTCTGCTGCGTCATGGCCCTGTGGACTCACCTGGAGTACTACATCAACATCGCCATTGCCTGGGCGTTGATCAGCTTCGTGGGCACGCTGGCCATGGCCAAGTACCTGGAAGGCAGGCCTTACGATGATTGACACGATTGCCTACAGTCTGGTCGGCGTGGGATTGGCGTTTGACCTGTTCGGCTGCATCGGTCTGGTCCGCCTGCCGGACGTGTATAACCGGGCCCAGGCGGCGACCAAGTGCGTCACCCTCGGGACGTGCATGATCCTGGCCGGCGTGGCATGCCTGGCCTTCGGGCGGGCGGACGTTTCGATGGGCATCAAGGCCGTTTTGTGCGCGGCGTTTGTACTCCTGACCAATCCCGTGGCCGCCCACGCCATCTGCCGCGGGGCCTACCTTTCCGGAATCCATTTGTGGGAAAAAAGCGTCGAAGACGCCTTTGCCGAGCGGGCCGACCAGATCCGCAAGGACCGGGCTACCCGCACTGACGCCCCCGTGACCCGGACGAGCAAAGGATCCGTGGACCATGAAGAAGCCTAAGCTCCGCGAACTCAAAGAGGCCCTGAAGGCCGCGTTTTCCCGCCCGTTCACCTCGGCCTACCCGTTCCAGCCGCACACCCCGCCGGAGGGATTCCGAGGCAAGCCGGAATTCAACGCCGATGAGTGCATCGGCTGCGGGGCCTGCGCGGAGGTGTGCCCGGCCCTGTCCATCACCGTGACGGACGATACCGCTGCTGACCCGCCGACGCGCACGCTCGTGCATCGGTGGGACAAGTGCGTCTTCTGCGGCCAGTGTGAACTGTACTGCCCGACCAAAGAGGGCATTCGACTCACCAAGGAGTATGAACTGGCCACGCTGGACCGCTCCTCCTGCACCCAGAGCGTGTCGCACGACCTGCTGGTCTGCGAGGTCTGTGGCCTGGCCATCGGCGCCCGCAAGCACCTGCTGTGGGTAGCTCGGCAACTGGGCGCCAAGGCCTACGCCAACCCCACGTTGTTCGTCCTGGCCGACGCCGGCATGAAGTTCGCCGTGAAGGACGCCGGCCGGACCGCCGAACCGGCCCTAGCCCGCAACGAC
>JALHTV010000077.1 GCA_022866005.1 Phycisphaerae bacterium | reverse complement strand
CTGCTCGCTGCGGTTGAACATCTCCTGGGCGGCGGCGGCGATGTCCTCGGACGTCAGGCGCAACTGCTTGAGGATGGCCTCGGGGGTCTTGGCGCTCTTGGGCACGGACTGCACGTACAGCGCCCGCACCGCGACGCCCAGGTCGCTGCTGGCTGCGGCGGTGGCGATCTCGTCGGCGAAGCCGCCGATGTAGTTGTCCTCCACGACCAGGATCTGCCCACGGCAGTCGTCGCCGATCCGCAGGATCTCATCGGTCGCCAGGGGGATCGAGTAGGCGTCGATCAGCGAGGCTGACAACCCTGCCTCCTCCAGCAGCTCTAGCGCGCGGCGGGCCACGTGCACCATGTAGCCACTGGCGACAATCACCAGGTCCTCGCCGTCCACCAGGTGCTTGAAGCCCCCGACGGTGAACTCCTCGCTCTCCTCGTACAGGAACGCCACATCCGGCCGATGGGTCCGCAGGTAGCAGGTGCCCTCGGTGTTGGCCATCAGCTCGGTGAGCTTGAAGGCGGAGACGGCGTCGGACGGGCAGAACACCTGGATGCCCGGGGCGCCGTCCACGCGGCGGCTGCGGGAGAAGCTCCGCATGAACGCCAGGTCCGGCAGGCCCATCTGGCTGGGCCCGTCGGCCGCCAGCGACACGCCGGCGTGCGAGCCGCACAGCTTGATGTTGGCGTTGGAAATGACGGCCATCTCGAGCTGGTCGTACCCGCGGGTCAGGAACTTGGCAAAGCTGGAGACGAACGGGATCTTCCCCCCCGCGGCCAGCCCCACCGCGGCCGAGATCATGTTCTGCTCGGCAATGCGGGCCTCGAAGTAGCGCTCGGGGTGCTTCTGGGCGAAGATCTCCGCGAAGGTGGAGTTTTTCACGTCGCCGTCCATGGCCACCACGCGAGGATCGGCCCCCATCGCCGCCAGCGCCACGCCATAGGCGCGACGGGTCGCCAGCTTGCGGTCGGCCAGCGCCTTGTCCATTCCGGCCGCGGCCAGCGCCTCCGAGAAGCTGCCCGCGGAGAGCTTGCCCACCAGCGGCCGCGGCAGCCGTGACGGCGTGACCAGTTGGGCCGCCGAGACGTCCTGGGCGTCGGCCACGCCCAGCTCGGCGGCCTTGGCGTCCAGATCGGCTAGCGCCGCGTCAAGCTGGGCCTCGGTGAGGGGCTTGCCGTGGTAGGTGTGCTTCTGAAGCTCATTCACCCCCCAGCCCTTGACCGTCTTGGCGATTACGGCCAGGGGCTTGTCGGTCACCTCGGCCGTCAGGGCGGCGAAGATCTCCTCCCAGTTGTGGCCGTCGATGACCTTCACGTCCAGACCGTAGGCCCGCAGCTTCTCCGCCAGCACCTCGGGGGACTGCTGCGGGGAAACGTAGTCGCTCTGCGCCTGGCCGTTGCAGTTGAAGATCGCCCGCACGGCCACCAGCTTGTGGTCCACGATGAAGTCCAGGGCCTCCCAGTTTTGGCCCTCGCGGCTCTCACCGTCCCCGCAGAGGCAGAATAACTTTCTGTTGGAGTTGTCCAGCCGGGCGGCGCAGGCCAGCCCCGCCGAGACCGACAGGCCCTGACCCAGCGAGCCCGTGGCGGCGTCAAAGAATGGAAAACCGATGGCCGGATTGGGATGCCCGTCCAGGACACTGTCGTTCTCCCGCAGGGTCAGGGCGTCGTCGAACGTCAGGGCGATCGGCCGGCTCGGAGTGCCCGCCACGCCCCCCAGGTCGCAGTAGGCCGCGTAGATCACCGGCACGGCGTGGCCTTCCGACAGCACCAGGCGGTCGGAGCCGCTGTTCCACGGATCGCGCGGGTCGTACCGCATCACGCGATACATCAGCGCGATCGTCAGGTGCACCAGCGACAGCGCACTGGAAGGGTGGCCGCTGCCCGCCGCGGTACACATCCGGACGATCTGCTTGCTCAGCTTGATGGCCTTACAGTCCAGGTCCTTGTATTCCGCCATCACGAATCTCCCTTGGCTGCGTGATAGGCCGTTGGCAACAAAGGTTCATTACCCTAATCCACCCTGCCCCCTGTTCGCAAGGCTCAAAACCCCAAAACCCCGCACAAGGTAGACGGCCAGCCTGTCGCCGCCGCAGACTTTTGCAGCAGCGCTCCGCACGAGCACGGCAACGCCATGCTTGAAAAGGTGTTCTGGCCTCCTTGGTCGAGGGACGCTCCGCCCAGGTTCTCCGGGACGGCTCCCCAGGCCCGTGATGGGGCCGGCAGGGCGAAAAGATACAGCAGATTTTCTTAATCGCCTGTCGGAAATGGGCTTAAGCGGCCCTTCGCCCCTTTGCCACCGCGGTGAAGGTTGACAGCGTTTTGCCGGCGCTGCTATAGTGCCGCCCCGTCGTTTGACGACCATAATAGTAAGGAACGAACCCCCGGTAGCGGGGCTGACGATACGGCCGTTTTACAGCCGTGGCGACCTCCGGTTCACCTTCGGGTGCGCCGGAGGTTTTTTCCAGAGGCGCGCGATACGCGCAGGCGGTGGGGAGCCTCTGCCTGCCTTCGGCGCCGCACGTGCGCCGGACATCCTCCTGCATCGTCTCCTGCTGGCGACCGGCTACGGGGTACTGGTTGCAGTCGCTTGTCAGGGGTGTGTTGCATTGCTTGGTGGCATCCGTATACTCACAGGCCCGCCCAGGTCGGGCAGGGCAATGAGGACCCAATGGCTGGACGGATCCGAGGCGTTTTCTTTGACCTGGGGGACACCCTGCTCAACTTCGGTCACGTGGATGTGGCCAGCCTGTTCGAGTCCGGCGCCCAGTTGGCCTATGCCTATCTTCAATCGCTAGGCAAGACGCTGCCGTCCTTTGCCTCGTATCACCGCAGCCAGCTCTGGGCCGTCCGCTGGGGCTATTTCAAGAGCCGCGTGACCGGCCGGGAGTTCAACGCCCGCGCCTTGATCACCCGCCTGGGGCGCAAGATGGGCCACGACCTCACCGGCCAGCAGATCGATGAGCTGGCCTGGCTGTGGTACGAACCGCTCAGCCACTGCGCCGCCGTCGAGAGGGACTTGCGGGGCACGCTGGAGCAGTTGTCTCGCGGCCGGACCCTGGGGCTGATCTCCAACACGTTCATCCCGGCCTCGGCCCTGGACCGCCATCTCCGGCAGGCCAACCTCCTGGACCTGTTGCCGATCCGCGTGTATTCCTGCGACGTCCATTACCGCAAGCCCCACCCAGCCATCTTTCGCATCGCCCTCGAGCGCGCCCACCTGCCGGCCGAGGAAGCCATGTTCGTCGGCGACTCCCCCGTGGCCGATGTCGCCGGCGCCAGCCGCGTGGGCATGGTCTCGGTCTTGAAGAACCCCGCCGGGCGCTACGCCAACGGGCGCATTCGGGCGGACCACACGATCTCGCGCCTGTCGGAACTGCCCGCCCTGGTGGCCGGATACGACGGGGGGTAGGCTGGCACCGCCAGCTTCCCTTCAGAACGACCTGCCGAGCGGTACAATGGTGCGCCCGGCCCCAGGGCCGGGGAGGTCGGGCTGCCCGATGGATCGTTTGCTCATTGCCCTAGCGGGCGCGGTGGCCGGTGCGGCGGTGGGGTTCCTCGCCGCCCGCGCGAGGGTCTGCTCCGTGGCCGGCTGCAACGTCAAGACGACCCTGATCGTCTCGATCGTCGGCTGGGCCTCCTTCGGTGCGGCGGTGGCGTATACCCTGGCCACGCGATGAGGCTCCGGCACCATTGGCTGCGTTGGGGCCGCACGAATCTCTGGAGATGGCCATGGCCAAGCGGATCGTGATCGTAGGCGGGGTGGCAGCGGGGGCGTCGGCGGCGGCTAAGGCTAGGCGCACCAGCGAGGACATCGAGATCGTCCTGCTGGAAGGGGGCCCCTACATCAGCTTTGCCAACTGCGGGCTGCCGTACTGGCTGGGCGGGGAGATCGCTCAGCGCGACGCCCTGCTGGAGATGACGGCAGAGAGCTTTGCCCGGCGGTTCCACGTGGACGTTCGCGTCAACACGGCCGCCACCGCGACCGACCGTCAGAAGCGCACCGTGGCCGTGCAGGCCAGCGACGGGCGCCAGGAGCAGATCGGCTACGACCGGCTCATCCTCGCCACGGGCGCCGAGGCGATCCGCCCGCCCATCCAGGGGCTGGACCGCGACGACGTCTTTCACCTCCGCACCATTCCCGACGTGGAAGCCATCAACCTGTGCATCGACCGCAAGACGGCCGCCGCCCCCGGCCAGCCGGTGCGGGCGCTGGTGGTCGGCGGCGGGTACATCGGCATCGAGGCCGCCGAGCAGCTCGCCCGCCGCGGGCTGAAGGTGACGCTGGTGGAGATGGCCGATCAGCTCATGCTGGGGCTGGACCGCGAGATGGCCTTCCCGCTGCAAGAGGCCCTGACTAAGGCCGGCTGCGAGGTGCTCACCGGCCAGGCCGTCAGCGAGATCATCGCCCGCGACCAGGGCGCTATCGCGATCACGGCCGCGGGGCGCGAGGTGCCCTTCGACCTGGCCATCGTCGCGACGGGCGTGCGGCCCAACGTGGCGCTGGCCCGGGCGGCGGGGCTGTCGCTGGGGACCACCGGGGCGATCAAGGTGGACCGCTTCCAGCGGACCTCCGACGCGGTGGTCTACGCCGCCGGTGACAACAGCCAGGTCCCCCACGCCGTGCTGGGCCGGCACGCCTACATCCCCCTGGCCGGTGCGGCCAACAAGGCCGGTCGCGTCGCCGGGGCCAACGCCGCCCTGGACCTGATGGGCGCCAGCGATGAGGACGACAGGCGGATACACCTGGCCGGTGTGCTCGGCACGGCCATCGTCCGCGCGGGCGAGATGACCGCGGCCGTGGCGGGCCTGACCGAGACCGCCGCCCGCGCCGAGGAGCTGCCCGTCGCGGTGACGTACATGGTCGGCATGCACCACGCCGGCTACTACCCCGGGGCGCGGCGGCTGGTGGTGAAGCTGGTGTACTCGCCCGACGACGGCCGCCTGCTGGGGGCCCAGGTCGTGGGGCCGGTGGGCGTGGACAAGCGGATCGACGTGCTGGCGACCGCGATCCAGGCCGGGCTGGCCGTGGAGGACCTGGAGCAGCTCGACCTGAGCTACGCGCCGCCTTTCGGCACGGCCAAGGACGTCGTCGTCCTGGCGGGGTTTGCCGCGTCCAACACCCGCCGCGGCCAGATGCCGGCCATCACGCCGGTCGAACTGCTGGAGGAACTCACCGGGCCCAGTCCCCCCGCGGTGCTGGACGTGCGCTCGGCGGCTGAGTACGCCGCTGGCCACCTGGACGGGGCGATCCACATCCCCGTTGATGAACTCCGCGCGAGGATCAACGAGGTGCCGTCCGACCGGCCGGTGGTGGTGCACTGCGGCGCCGGGTATCGCAGCTACCTGGCCCAGCGGATCCTGACCAACCGCGGCTTCAGCAACGTCCGCAACATCCTGGGGGGCTTCGGCCTGATCCAGCAGGTCCGCAAGGCATTGGGGAAGGGTTAAGCCGCTGTCGCCGCCTGGGGGTGGCGCTATTGCAGCCGGGCTAGGCGAGTGGCGAACTGCTTGTAGTCGTTTTCGAAGGCGGCCAGGTCCGGGGCGATGTACTGCCGGAACAGCGGAAGGGAGACGGTCTTGTTATATGCCCGGCCGTGGCGGCGCAGGGCGGCCAGGTCGTCCGCGGAGGTTTTCAGCGCCTCGTGCAGCCGCCCGGCCTCGGCGTCGGCCAGGAGCCGCTGCATCCCGGCGCGGGTGGCCGGCTCGGAGCGGATGAATTGCGCCAGCGCCCACAGTTGGCCGTAGTAGCCCACCGCCTGCTCGTGGCTGCCGCCGACGGCCTCGCCGGAATCCGTGGTCAGGAGCTCTTGGAGCCTCAGGAACCTCCCCTGCACGATCGCGGTCCGCAGGTCGGTGAAGCGGAAATTGTTGCGTTCCGCCGTGAACGTCACCAGGTCGCCCAAGACCTCGTATCCCTCAGCCACCGTGCACAGGCCCTCCTCCAGCCACATCGGCAAGCGGTCGCGGAGTCGATGGTAGAAGAACTGGTGCAGCCCCTCGTGCGAGGCCACCGAGAACGTGCCCACCACGCCGATGTCCCAGAAGACGCACACGCCCTGGTGGCAGTACCCCCCGGCCTGGATCGCCAGGTAGGGTCCGGCGGCCTGCTGGCCCACCACCGACATCGTCAGCGAGGCCCACTCCCCCCGCGTGCCCATCAGGTAGACGGGCATCAGCGGGGCGTCGGGGCGGTCGGCCAGGCCGGTGAGGTCCAGGTCGTTGCGATACGCCGCCTCCAGGAATCCGGGCATGTACGTCACCAGCGCGCGGTTCGTGGCCGTGGTGAAGATGCGGTAGTGGGCGGTGGTCAGCTCCGAGCCGGCGGTCGGTCCGGTCTGCCAGGGGGCCCGGCGGACCTCCGTGGTCATGGCGGTGCCGGGGCGCTTAGGAATCTGCGGAGCACAGCCCAGAAAGGCCATCACCACCACAAGGAGCAGGAGCGGCTTCGGCAATCTCATGCGTTCCATTCTAATGCTACGTCGTTGCGGCTCCAAAGGGTGAGGCGCCTCCCAGGGGCGGGAAGGGCGGGTGTTTGCTAGCCTCGCTTGGTCCAGAACGGGCCGCGGGGCTTGCGGGGCCGCTGGCCGCGGAAGGTCTTGCCGGGAAGCGGCACGGTCGCCTCGGCGGCCGCTGCGGCGGCCTCGCGGTCCTGGATGTGCTTGCGGATCACCTTCTGCTCGGCCAGGCCCGCGAACGTCGAGGCCATGATGTAAAGCGTCAGCCCCGAGGGCGCGGCGTAGAAGAACAGCAGCATCATCGGGACCATCATGTACTGCATCATCTTCTGCTGGCGGGCCTGGTCCGGCGTGGCGGTGGTCTGACTCATGGAGGACATCACCTTGCTCTGGAAGAACATCGCCACCGTCATCAGGATCGGCAGGAAGTTGAAGGTGTTGCCCACGAAGGGCAGGCTGTAGCGCTCCGGCCAGGTCCACAGGGCGTCTGGGGCCGAGAGGTCCGTGATCCACACCGGCAGGAACCCCGCGTGGCGCAGCTCCACCGCGACGCTCAAGGCCGTGTACAACGCCACCCAGATGGGGATCTGGAGCAGCATCGGCAGGCAGCCCCACAGGGGGCTGGCGCCGTGCTGCTTGTACAGGGCCATGATCTCCCGATTGTAAGCGGCCTTGTCCTTGCCGTACTTGTCCTTGAGCTTGGCGACCTGGGGGGCGAGCTTCTGGAGCCGCACCATGGACACCTGACTCTTCTTGGTGATCGGGTGCAGCACCAGACGGACCAGGAACACCAGCAGGATAATCGCGACCCCGTAGTTGCCCAACGTCACGACGGTCAGTGCCCCCAGCAGCCACATCATGCCCAGCGTCAGCGGCCTGATCATGCCTAACGTCAGGGGCAGTTGGATGCAGCAATACGACTCGATGTCGATCGCCCCCAGGTAGTTGAGCCGCTCGTAGGCCTGGCGGTAGCCGGGCGCGCGACTGTCGGCAAACAGCGCGCGCTTCTTGGGTCCAATGAAGACCTCCAGGTGAACCTCTTTGGCCGGCTGGTCCGGGGGCAGCAGCAGGTCGGGGATCGTCACGCCCGGGGCGTAAGTCTTGGACCCGCCGCTTTCCCGCGCCACGTCGATGTAGAACGGTGCCCGCCACCCCACGGCCGCCAGTTTGTCCGGCTCGGTGGGCACCAGGTACATCATGGCTCCGAAGTACCTGTTGGCGGACCCGATCCACAGCGTCGAGGGGCTCTGGTGACTCACCCCGGCGGGCAGACGCTGCCCATAGGCGAGTTTGCCCAGTCCCTTCGCCTGGTGCCGGATGACCTTGATCGCCCGGTCCGGGCCGCCGTACTGGCCGTAGAGGGCTTGGCGCCGGCTGCCGGTGCGGTCGCCGTCTTCGGGCAGGCCCGTGGGGCCGCGCTGGTCCAACGAGACCCGCAGCGTCCGGCCGGAGAGGTTCTCCACGCGCAGGGATACGTAGACCGTGTAGTCGCTCTTGCGGAGGGAGTAGGTCTTGACCAGGCGCAGGATGGGGTTGGCTTGGGCGGCGTCCCAGTTCGGCCCACGACACAACACGTAGGCGAATTGCGCGGTGTCCTCGGTGAGCTGGAGCAGTTGCCAGGGCTTGCGGTCCAGGTCCTCCAGCACCAGTTCCGCCGGCTGGTCGCCCTGGAGCTGGACCGTCAACCGCTGCGTGGCCAGCGACAGCACCTGGGCGTCTTCCGGGCCGACGGGGTTCAGCACGCTGTAGTGGCCTTGGTACTCCTGGGGGTTCTCAGCCAGGGCGCGCTTGTAGGCCTGGGGGTCTTTCTCGAACAGCCGCGTCTCTTGCACCGCCCAGAAGTACCCCGTCAGCTTGGCCGTGTAGACGCCCGCGCCCTCCGCGGCCAGTTGCAGTTGGAGGCAGTAGCCGTTGGGATCGTCCGCCGAGCCGAGGGCGATGATCTGCGGCTCCGCGCGCGTGCCGAACCACTTGTCGGTCCCCTCGGCCGGGGCGTGGCGGGGCGTGGCGGCAGCCGCCCGAGCAGGGGCCGCGGCTGGGGCCGCCGCCGGCACCGGGGCCGTCGCGGGAGCGGATTTGGCTGGGGTCTGGGCGGTTTGGCGCTGGCGGTGCTGGGAGTTGGCGTACAACATCAGAAACACCACCCCAACCACCAGAACGACCACCATCGCGCCCAGTCGTCGCAGGTCCACGCGCTCTCCTCAGCGTCCCTCTTTCAGACGCACCCCCAGGTAGTCGTCCAGTTCCGGGATCGCGATGACTTCCTTCACGACGGCGTCGACGTCGTACTCCACGCGGACGAACCGCACGGCTTCGTCTTCGATCAGGCAGTAGCAGGCCCGGTTGTCGCGGTCGCGCGGCTGGCCGACCGAGCCGACGTTGATCAGCGCCTTCTTGTGGGGGTCGGTCTCGAACACGTCGCCCACCTCCGAAGGGGCGTAGAAGTCCGGGGCGGGCGTGAAGACTCCCGGCACGTGCGTGTGACCGACGAAGCACAGGTGGCTGAAGCGGTCGAAGATGCCCTCGATCTTGGCGGGGTTGTTGTAGATGTCGTCGGGGAAGATGTACTCGTTGACCGGTCGGCGGGGGCTGCCGTGCAGGAACACCAGCTCGCCCATGCCATAGTCGTCCCCGCGGAGCGTGTATTTGACCTGGAGGCCGCCCAGAAAGTCCCAGCGGGCGTTGCGCTTGGCGCGGTCGGCTTCCAGCTCCAGCCGCCTCCGCGTCCAGAAGCAGGCCGCCTCGGCGCCGGTGTTGAACTTCACCGGCTCGTACAGCACGGCGTAGTCGTGGTTGCCCAGCAGCGTCACCGAGGCATGGGCCATGACCAGGTCCAGGCACTCCGCCGGCTGCGGCCCGTAGCCGACCACGTCCCCCAGGCAGAGGATCTCCTTGACGCCGCGCCGAGCGATGTCGGCCAGCACGGCCTCCAGGGCCGGGGTGTTCGAGTGTATGTCGCTGATGATCGCTAGCACGCAGGAGCCTTCCCGCAAGAGCGAGCTATGCTAGCGGGCGCAGCAGGCGGCTGTCAAACCCTTTGACCCGTGCCGCTTCGGCGCCGAGGGTCACCCCACGGAAACGGCCTTGCTGGATTGCCACAGCCCGTGGATGTTGCAGTAGGCCAGGGCCAGGAGCACCCCGGATTTGGCGGTCTTCATCGAGGCGACCACCTCGTGGTGCGTGTAGACCGGGCCTTGGTTGGGGCCGGGCACGGACTCTCCGTGGGCGCAAAACTCAAACCGCCCCACGTGGTAGGGGAACTTGTCGCCCTCGGCGTGGAAGTACAACTCGATCCAGCGAATGTGGTGCTCGGTGGTGTTGGGGTGCGCGACGGCCTTGCCCAGCGTGGCCTTGACCTGGAAGAATTCGCCGGCCTTGACCGTGTCAGGGCACTCGATGATGGGGACGTGCTTTTCCTTCTGCCAATCTGCCGTCTGGATTCGCTCGCTCAATTCCGCCATGGCCAAGGTCTCCTGGTGCGTTTGCCTGTGCTGATGGGGCCGGCCTGATCGCCCACCACGGGCACCCCAGGCCGCCCCGCGGGTCGCCGCCGGCAAAGAACAATGGACGCACGGCGTGCAACCGGATGCGTTCGTAGTATTATAGCCTGGTCAATCGCCGTTCACGGCGGCCTGTCCAACTGACCACCGGAAAGGAACCGAGATGATCCTGGACCGGATCGAGAATGCCAGCCGGTATTTCGCGATGCACCCGCGCCTGGTGACGGCCTTTGACTACCTCGCGCACCGCGACCTGGCGGCCCTGGCCGACGGGCGCACCGAGATCGACGGCCCGCGGGTCTACCTTATTATGGCGCATGCCGCCGGTGTCGGGCGTCAGGCCGCCCGCTTGGAGGCCCACCGCAAGTACCTCGACGTCCAAATCCCTCTGGGTGCCCCCGAGACGATCGGCTGGCGGCCCGCGTCGCTGTGCCGGTCCGTGAGCAAGGCCTACGATAGCGCCGCCGACATCGAGTTCTTCTCAGACCCGCCGAGCAGTTGGATCACCGTGGAGCCCGGCTGCTTCCTGCTGCTATTGCCTCAAGACGCCCATGCGCCGCTAGCCTGTGAGGGGACGATCCACAAGGCAATCTTCAAGCTCGCGGTGGACTAGGATTGCGATTGGGCGGCTTCGAGCAGGGCGTCGATCCGTGTGCGGATTGTCGGCCCCAGCGGGTCACTGAAGGGGGGCACCTCGATCTCCACCACCGGGATGTCGAGTGTGGCCTGGAGGGCTCGGCCCAGGATTCGCCCCTCGCTGGCGCAGTGGCTGGCGCCGGGGATGCGGCAGACGACGGCCGCGCGCGCCCCCAAGGCCTGCGCGTCGCGGCAGATTCTCTCGGCCCGGTCGGCCGCGGGTCCGACCATCGGGTCGG